>NZ_JBHVET010000057.1:0-20223 GCF_042802135.1 Kitasatospora sp. NPDC057512 | reverse complement strand
CCCCCGGACCTTGACCTGGTCGTCCGCCCGGCCGACGAAGCTCAGACCGCCGTCGGTGGCCCGGCGCACCACGTCGCCGCTGCGGTACATCCGGCTGCCCGGCGGTCCGAACGGGTCCGCCACGAACCGTCCGGCGGTCAGGCCGGGCCGGCCCAGGTAGCCGCGCGCCAGGCCGGGGCCCGCGACGTACAGCTCGCCGGGCACGCCCGGGGCCACCGGCCGCAGGCCGTCGTCGAGGACGTACGTCCGTAGGTCCGGGAGGGCCGCGCCGATCCCGCCGGCGCCGGTGCCGGACCGGTCCAGCGCCGCGTACGTGACGTGCACCGTGGTCTCGGTGATGCCGTACATGTTGACCAGTCGCGGCGCGTCCTGCGGGTGCCGCTCGTACCAGCTCGCCAGCCGGGCGTGCTCCAGGGCCTCGCCGCCGAACACCACGGTGCGCAGGGCGAGTTCGCACGGGGTTTCGGCGTCCGCCTGCATCAACTGGTAGAAGGCGGACGGCGTCTGGTTGAGCACCGTCACCCGCTCGCGGGCGAGGAGCTCCAGGAAGCGGCCAGGCGAGCGGCTGGTCTCGTGGTCCACGACCACCAGGCGGCCGCCGTGCAGCAGCGGGCCCCACAGCTCCCAGACGGAGAAGTCGAAGGCGTAGGAGTGGAAGAGCGTCCAGACGTCGTCGGCGGTGAAGCCGAACAGCTCCTCCGTCGTCCGGAACAGGCGCACCACGTTGCGGTGCGGGACCACGACGCCCTTGGGGTTGCCGGTGGAGCCGGAGGTGTGGATGACGTAGGCGGCGTGGCCGGGATCGACGGTGACCCCCGGGTCCGTGTCCGGCAGCCCGTCCAGGTCGGCGGAGTCCAGCAGCAGCCGGTCCGTCCGTTCCGCTCCCGGCAGCTCGCCGACAGCGCTCGTCGTGACGAGCAGCGCGGGCCGGGTGTCCTGGAGCAGGTACGCGATCCGGGCGGCGGGGTACTTCGGGTCCACCGGCACGTACGCGGCGCCGGCCTTGAGCACCGCGAGGACGGCCACGACCAGGTCCGCCGAGCGCGGCAGGGCCAGGGCCACCAGTTGCTCCGGGCCGACGCCCCGGTCGAGGAGCGCGTGCGCGAGCCGGTTGGCGCGGGTGTTCAACTCGCCGTAGCGAACGGTTACTTCACCGTCCGTGAGGGCGACGGCGGCCGGGTCGGCCCGGACCCGTTGCTCGAACAGCGCGGTCAGGCTGCCGCCCGGCGCGTCCTCCTCCTCGGTCTCCTCGGTACGGGCCGGGAGCAGCGCGCGGAGCTCGTCGGCGGACAGCACGTCCACCCGGCCGATCCGTCGGTCGGGGTCGGCGACGACGGCGCGCAGCAGCCGCAGCCACCGGTCGACGATGCCCGCCGCGGTGGCCTCGTCGAACAGGTCGGTGCTGTACTCCAGGACGCCCGACAGGCCCTCGGGCTGTTCGGCCAGGATGAAGGTCAGGTCGCACTTGGCCGTCCCGGTGTGCACCAGGTCGGTCGTCACCCGCAGCCCGGGCAGGTCGAAGGCGTCGAGCGGCGCGTTCTGCAGGGCGAGCATGGTCTGGAACAGCGGGTGGTGCGCCAGTGTCCGGGTCGGGTTCAGCGCCTCCACGAGGTGCTCGAACGGAACGTCCTGGTGCGCGTACGCGGCCAGCGCGTCGGAGCGCACCCGGCCCAGCAGTTCGGTGAACGACGGGTCGCCGGAGAGGTCGGTGCGCAGCACCAGGGTGTTGACGAAGAAGCCGACCAGGTCGTCCAGGGCCTCGTCGGTGCGGCCGGCGATCGGGGTGCCGATCGGGACGTCGGTGCCGGCGCCGAGCTTGCCCAGCAGGGCGGCCAGCCCGGCCTGGAGCACCATGAAGAGGCTGGCGCCGCCGTCGCGGGCGAGTTCCCGCAGGCCCTGGTGCAGCTCGGCGTCGATCCGCACCGGCAGGTGGGCGCCCCGGTAGGACATCACCGCCGGGCGGGGCCGGTCGAAGGGCAGCTCCACCTGCTCGGGCAGGTCCGCCAACTGCTCCCGCCAGTAGGCGAGCTGGCCGCCGAGCAGGCTGTCCGGGTCGGCGCCGTCACCGAGCAGCTCCCGCTGCCAGAGGGCGTAGTCGGCGTACTGGACGGGCAGGGGCGACCACTGCGGCTTCGCGCCCCCGGTACGGGCCGCGTAGGCGGTCCGCAGGTCCCGCAGCAGCGGCCCCGCCGACCAGCCGTCACCGGCGATGTGGTGCACCACCAGCAGCAGGACGTGCTCCCCTGCGCCGAGCCGGAAGAGCTCGGCGCGCAGCGGCGCCTCCTCGGCGAGCTCGAAGCCGTACCGCGCCGCCTCCGCCAGGAGGTCCGGCAGGTCGCGCTCGCCGGCCTCGGTGACCCGCAGCCGGGGCCGGGCCGCGTCGGCGTCCAGCACCCGCTGGCAGGGCTCGCCGTCGACGACCGGGAAGACGGTGCGCAGGCTCTCGTGCCGCTCGACCAGGTCCGCCAGGGCGGCGTCCAGGGCCCGCTGGTCCAGGCTTCCGCCGAGGCGCAGCGCCAGCGGGATGTTGTACGTGGCGCTCGGGCCCTCCATGCGGTGCAGGAACCACAGTCGGCGCTGCGCGAAGGACAGCGGGACGGCCTCGGGCCGCTCGCGCCGCCCGAGCGCCGGGCGTGCCCGGCCCGCGACGTCCACCGCCGCGGCCAGCCCCGCCACCGTCGGCGCGTCGAACAGGTCGCGCAGCCGCAGCTCCACGCCCAGCACCGACCGGGCCCGGGCGACCAGCCGGGTGGCCAGCAGGGAGTGCCCGCCGCGGTCGAAGAAGTCGTCGTCGGCGCCGACCTCCGGCACGCCGAGCACCTCGGCGAACAGCCCGGCCAGCAGGTGCTCGGTCGCGGTGCGCGGTGTGCGGCCCGGGTCGGCGGGCTGCCGGTCGGGCGCGGGGAGGGCCCGCCGGTCGAGCTTGCCGTTCGCCGTCAGGGGCAGGGCGTCCAGCAGCACGAAGGCCGACGGCACCATGTGCTTGGGCAGCCGCTCCCGGAGGTGTTCGCGCAGGGCGGCGTCGGTGACCGTGGCGCCGGGCTCGGCGACGGCGTAGGCGACCAGCCGGGGCTCGTCCTCGGTGCGCACCACGGCGGCGGCCCGGGCGACCTGCGGGTGCTCGGCGAGGACGGCCTCGACCTCGCCGAGCTCCACCCGGAAGCCGCGGACCTTGACCTGGTCGTCGGTGCGCCCGAGGAACTCCAGCTGCCCCTCGGAGTTCCAGCGCACCAGGTCGCCGGTGCGGTACATCCGCGCGCCGGCGGGACCGTACGGATCGGCGACGAACCGTCCGGCGGTGAGGCCCGGCTTGTTCAGGTAGCCGCGGGCCAGGCCGGGCCCGGCGATGTACAGCTCGCCCGGCGTACCGGCCGGCAGCTGCCGCAGGGCGCCGTCGAGCACGTGCAGCCGGACGTTGGTGGCGGGCCGGCCGATGACCGGGAGCGGAGCCGACGCCACGGAGGCGACCACCGGGTTGACGGTGCACTCGGACGGTCCGTAGAGGTTGAGGCAGGACACCCCGTCCGCCGCCCGCAGTTCCCGCCACAGCCGCTCCGGGACGGCCTCGCCACCGGCCGCGACCACCGCCGGGCGCCGGTTCCCGTCGTCCAGGAGCCCGTGGGCGACCAGGACCTGGAGGTAGGACGGGGTGGCTTCGACGTAGTCCAGCCCGTGGCATGCCGCGTAGCCGACGAAGGCGTCGGGGTCGGTCCAGGTCCCGTGGTCCAGGACGTGCAGCTCGTGGCCCGCGAACAGGGCTAGCAGCTGGTTCCACGAGGCGTCGAACGACACCGACGTCGTCAGGGCCACCCGCAGCCGCTGCCGGTCGCCCGTCACCGGCGGGAGGTGGACCTGCCGGAGGTCGGTGAGCAGGTTGAGCAGGCCGCCGTGGGTCGGCGTCACGCCCTTGGGCCGGCCGGTGGAGCCGGAGGTGTGGATGACGTAGGCGGGGTGTCCCGGGTCGACGGCCACCATCGGGTCGGCCCCCGGCAGGCCGTTCACCAGGTCGGTCGTCGCCGGGTCGTCGACGACCAGCCGGTCGACGGAGCCCTCCCCCGGCAGCCGCCCCGCGCTGAGGGTGTCGGTCACCACCAGGGCCGGGCGTGCGTCGTCGAGCAGGTGGGCGATCCGGGCGACCGGGTACTCGGGGTCGACCGGGACGTAGGCCGCGCCGGTCTTGAGCACGGCGAGGATCGCCACGACCAGCTCGGCCGACCTCGGCAGGGCGACCGCCACCAACCGCTCCGGCCCGGCGCCCCGGGCGATCAGGGCGTGCGCCAGCCGGTTCGCCCGCTCGTCCAGCTCCGCGTACGTCAGCGACGCTTCCGGCCCCACCAACGCGACGGCGTCCGGCGTCGCCCGCGCCTGCGCCCGGAACAGCTCCGGCAGGGTCTCGGCCGGGAGCTGCGCCGTCGGCCCGGTGCCCAGGGCCGCCACCTCGCGGTGCTCCTCGGCGGTGAGCAGGTCGATCCGGCCCAGCGGCTCGTCCGGGTCGCAGTCCGCGACGGCGTCGAGCAGGGCGATCAGCCGCCGCTGGTGGGCGGCGAGGTCGTCGTCGCCGTACGCCTCGGGCGAGCCGTGGAGCCTGAGCAGCGGCGGGTTGCCGTCCCGGTAGTCGAACACCCAGACCGCCAGGTCGCTGGTCGACCCGGACACGAAGTGGTGCACGGAGGCGGGGTGCCCGGCGAAGGTCGGCCGGGAGTTGAACGCCATGATGTTGACGATCAGCGGGAACGCCGTCCCGATGCTGCCGGGGGCCCCGAGGTCCCGCAGCAGGTCCTCGCTGCGGTACCGCTCGTGCGCGACGGCCGCCTCGACCTCCCGGGCCGCCTGGGCGACGAGGTCGCCCCACGGCATGTCCGGCCGTACGGTCAGCCGCAGGGGCACCACGTTGGACATCGTGCCGGGCACCGCCGTCAGGTCGCGGTCGGCGGACCGGCGGGCCGTGACGGGCAGGGCGAGCACCACGTCCCGCGTTCCGGTCAGCCGGTGCGCGTAGAGCGCCGCCGCCGCGACCACCAGGCGGGACCAGCGGACGCCGGTCCTCGCCGCCGCGGCGCGCAGCGCGTCCGGGCGCCGCAGTTCCCGCTCCCCGGCGAGCCGCAGCGCGCGGTCCGGGTCGGTCGGGGCCGTACGGCTGAGCCGCGTCGGTTCCGGCCGGTCGGCGAAGCGTTCCGTCCAGTAGTCGCGGTCGGCGGTGAAGTCCGCCGACGCCCGGTAGGCGGCGTCGCTGTCGACCAGGTCCCGCAGCGGGCCGAACGGGGACGGCGGCACCGGGCCGCCGTCGGCCAGCGCCGAGTACACCTCGCCGACCCGCTGGCGGACCATGGAGCTGCTGATCGCGTCCAGCACCACGTGGTGGTAGTTCAGGTACCAGAGGTACTCGGTCGGCGACAGCCGGATCAGCGCGTGCCCGAACAGCGGGTCGCGGGCGAGGTCCAGCGGGCGCAGCAGGTCCCGCTCCATCCACTCCAGGGCCGCCGCACGGGGTGCGGGCTCCGCGCTGAGGTCCAGGTGGGCCGGCGCCCAGTCCCAGCTCTCGCGGAGGACCTGGCGCGGGCCCTCGCCCTCGTCGACGAAGGTCACGTGCAGGGCGTCGACCTCGTCGACCACCCGGCGCAGCGCCGTCTCGAACAGCCCGGCGTCGACCGGCCCGTGGATCTCCAGGCACTCGCCGACGCGGTAGCCGGGAATCGGTGTCCGGGAGCGCTGTTCGGCGAGCCAGATCTCGCGTTGGGCCCCGGTCAGGGGAAGGACGTCGCCATCGCGACGGGACATGGGGAAACCTCCAGAAGTTTGGGCGGGCAGGCGCGCAGGACGCGCCGACTGCGGTGGCGTCACGCTGTCGGCGGGCGGAGCGGCCTGGTCGGTGGCGTCACGCTGTCGGCGAGCGGAGCGGCCTGGTCGGTGGCATCACGCTGTCGGCGAGCGGAGCGGCCTGGTGCGGTCAGGCGGCGAGTTCGCCGGCCTGGAGTTGCCAGAGGGATGCGTAGAGTCCGTGCCGGGCGAGGAGTTCGGCGTGGGTGCCCTGTTCGGCCACGACGCCGCCCTCGTCCATGACGTAGATCCGGTCCGCGTGGCGGACGGTGGAGAGCCGGTGGGCGATGACGACCATCGTGCGGTCGGCCGCGAAGGCCCGGAGCGTGCGCTGGATGGCGGCCTCGGTCTCGTTGTCGACGGCGGAGGTGGCCTCGTCGAGGATGACGACCGGCGCGTCCTTGAGGATCGCCCGGGCCAGGGCGATCCGCTGCCGCTGGCCGCCGGAGAGGGCGGCGCCGCGTTCACCGATCACCGTGTCGTAGCCGTCCGGCAGCGCCGCGACGAAGGCGTGGGCCTCGGCCATCGTGGCCGCCTCCACCAGCGCCTCGTCGGAGGCCTCGAAGGTGCCGTAGCGGATGTTGTCGGCGATGGTTCCGTCGAAGAGGAAGGCGTCCTGGGCGACGAACCCGATCGCGTGGCGCAGGTCGCGGCGGCGCAGGTCGCGCACGTCCCGCCCGTCGAGCAGCACGCTGCCGGACTCCGCGTCCTGGAAGCGCATCAGCAGTTTGGCGACGGTCGTCTTGCCGGAGCCGGTGGCGCCGACGAGGGCGGTGACCCGCCCGGCGGGGATGGTCAGCGAGAGGTCCTCCAGGACCGGCGGCCGGCCGGGGTAGGCGAAGGTCACGCCGTCGAGGACGATCTCGCCCTTCACCGCCTCGACGTCGAGCGGTCCCCCGGTGCCCTCGGTCTCGACGGGCAGGGCCTGCAGCCGGTGGACCCGGTCGTAGGCGGCGAGGGTGCGCTGGTACTGGTCGACGATGCCGCCGAGCCGGTTCATCCGCAGCATCACCATCTGCGGCAGCCCGATCAGCGGGCTGAACACCTCGAACCGCAGGGTCCCGTCGAGCACCGAGCGGCCGCCGAGCAGCAGGGTGCCGGCCATCGAACTCGTCGTGCAGACCCGGACGACCTCGGCGTGCCGGATCGTGCCCCGGTCGGTCTGCCGGTTGCTCTCCTGGGCTTCCCCGCTGAGCCGGTCGATGCGCTCGGCCTCGTAGTCCTCGGTGCAGAAGCTCTTGACGGTGGCGCCGGCTTCCAGGGTGTTGACCAACTGGCTGTGCAGCCGGGCCCGGCGCTCGCCGGAGAGGGCGTAGTCGGCCGCGGCCTTGTCCTGGTAGCGGAGCGACAGCCAGGCGATGACCGGGATCGGCAGGAACGCGATCCAGGCGATCTGCGGGGCCAGCAGCAGGAAGGCCGGCACCAACAGGGCCAGGCTGGTGCCCAGTTGCAGCACGTCGTTGGCCGAGGCGGCGAAGAAGCCGCCCAGTTGCCGGACGTCGTCGGTGAGCACGCCGGCGATCCGGCTGGTCCGCTCGCCTTCCAGCTGCCCCAGTTCGAGGTGCTGCACGTGGGCG
Source organism: Kitasatospora sp. NPDC057512 (assembly GCF_042802135.1). Taxonomy (NCBI): domain Bacteria; kingdom Bacillati; phylum Actinomycetota; class Actinomycetes; order Kitasatosporales; family Streptomycetaceae; genus Kitasatospora; species Kitasatospora sp. NPDC057512. Next base: position 12,829 of record NZ_JBHVET010000057.1, on the reverse strand, counting down.
TAGGTGCGGCTGCGCCAGTCGTGCTCGATGTCCTGGCCGAGCCCGCGCCACTGGAGGTTCGAGGCGTACGAGAGGCCTGCCACGGCGGCGCAGGCGACGGTCACCAGCCCTGCCAGGCCCCAGAGTTGGGCGGTCTCGGTGGTCAGGCCGAAGCGGACCAGCGGCGCGGCCTCGCCCTTGATGAGGACCAGGGCGGTCCAGCCGAGGAAGGTGCCGAGCGCCATTTCCGAGACCTGGCAGGCGACCGAGAGCGCGGAGGCCCGGTAGAGGCGCCGGCGGTGCGGCCCGACGATCTCCCGCAGCGGGTGCCGGCCGGTGCCGGACCCGGACAGCTCCCTGGTCCGCTCGACCGCCCTGCGCCACGCCGTTCGCACGACGGCGGCCGTCGCGACGGCGACCCCGCCGAGTGCCACCAGCTGCCTGCTCAGCGCCGACCCGCGGATCAGCGCGAGGCCGGCCGCCGCCCCGCTACCGACGGCGAGGACGGGGCGCAGGACGGGAACACGGTCCGGCCGCGTCCCCGGTCCGGCGGCGGGCCGGGCCGCCGCCGGAGGTGCCGTCCTGACCGGCCCCGCCGCGACCCGGGCGACCACCCGGCGCAGGATCCGGCCGACGTCCGCGGCGGGCAGCCGCGGTTCGTGCCGGACGAGGACCCCACCGGTGATCGGGTTCGCCTGCGCCTCGGTGATCCCGGGGACGCGACGCAGGGCCGCCGCGAGGACTTCGGCCGCCCTCGGCCGTCCGAGGACCAGCTTGACGTCCCAGCGCTGGCGGCCCGGAATGACCGAGCGCGGGCTCACGTCCGGACCCACGGAGCGGAATCCGGCCGCGGCACCCAGCAGAGATGGCATGTGTACGATCACCTGTTTGCGGAGGTCGTGGGCGATCCGTCATCGGGCATGACGGAACACCGTGACGGAGCGGGAATTCTGGACGGGCGACCGATGCGGCCGGAAGGCCATCGGCCGGCCACCGCGTGGACACGGCGCGCGGGTTCGGCCGCGGTGTGCGTCCAGGCGGCGGGCCATGGCGTGACGGTGCGTCAGTGCGCCTTGCCGGCACCGGCGGTCGCGCGGATCTTCGGGGCCCTCGCCTCGGCGTCGCCCCGGGCGGTCGCCTCGGTCCTCCCCTCGACCGGGGCCGCATCCTCGGCGGCGCGGTGGCCGTCACCGGAGGCGACCTGGGCCGCCACCACGTCGGCGGCCACCTCGGCCGCGAGGTCGTGGATGTTCTCCCCGGCCTCGTGGGCGGCCTTCTTCACCTCCATGACGATGCCGACGGACGTCCTGACGACGCCGCGCACCAGGGGCTTGAGGAGCCGCTTGGCCAGCGGCGCGACGACGAGACCGATCAGGAACGGCGGAACTACGGGCGGCATGGTGTTCCCATCTCTCTACGCAGACGGATGACAGGGGACCCGGGCGCTTCGGACTCCGGAGCGCCCAAAGCAGTACGGGCGGAAGTACCCGTCTCGCGGGATGACCGGTTCCCGTCGCGGATTTCCCGCGGAACCGAAACTCCTCGCCGATGGGGTCCACCGCCCGATCCTCCGTCACCGTAGTCGAGTCGAGCTCACCAAAACCAAACGTTCCCAAGGGGATTCACTCGTGCGAGTGCAATCCGAACATAACCCACAACGACCGCTTGTATGTACGCCAATCAATTTGTCAGATAGTATTACTTAACGATCAGTCATGACCTTCGAGCTCCCGCGCCACCCTCCGGCGCAGGGCGGGGAACGGCAGCGCGCCACCTCCCAACACCGCCTCGTGGAAGGCCCGCACGTCGAACCCGGCGCCCCGGCCGGCCTCGGCCCCCTCCCGCAGCCGGACGAACTCCAGGTAGCCCGCGCGGTAGGAGAGCGCCTGCCCCGGCAGGTCCGTCGAGTACCGCAGCAGGTCCGAGGCGATCTGGCCGTCCTCCTCCGTGGAGTTGGCGCGCATGAAGTCCCGCGCCCGCGCCAGGTCCATCGTCCCGAGGTTGAGCCCGGTGTCGACGACCAGCCGCTGCGCGGTGAACCGCTCCTGCGCGAGGCGCCCGTACGCGTCCCACGGGTCCTCGTAGAGGCCCATCTCCCAGCCGAGCCCCGCCGCGTACTCGGCCCAGCCCTCGTTGAACGCGCCGAACTCCGCCGCCTCGCGGCGCAGCCGCGGCAGCGCGGCGTTCTCCGCCTGCCGGGCGAGGTGGAAGTGATGCCCGGGCGCCAGCTCGTGGTAGATCAGGGAGGCCGAGCCGATCAGGGAACGCCGGTCCAGGTCCGAGCCGTTGTAGCGGTAGCGCCCGACGGCGCCGGCCGCGGTCGGAGCCTCGTAGTACCCGAAGGTCATCCCCGGCTCCAACGCCGGGTCCAACCGGGCCAGCCCGTACGGCGCGGCCGGCAGAACGGCGAACCACCGCGGCAGCCGCGGCTCCAGCCGGTCGAGGTGGCCGCGGAACCGGGCCTCGACCTCCTCGGGCGTCCGGGCGTACAACCGGGGCTCGGTCCGCAGCCGCTCGTGGAACTCGGCCTCGGTGCCGTGGAAGCCGAGGGCCGCGCGCACCTCCCGCATCCGCTCGGCCAGTTCGCGGCACTGGTCGCGGCCGAGCTCGTGCAGCCGCTCGGGCCCGGTGTCGCTCCCGGTGTGGGTCCGGACGAAGTCCCGGTACGCCTCCTCGCCGCCCTCGTAGTGCGCCCAGCCGACGTCCTGCGGCGCCTTTCCCGGGGACGCCGGGTCGTCGACGCACCCGAGCAGCCGGTCGAAGGCCGGCGCCAACTCGGCCTCCACCAGCCGCCGCACACCGTCCCGGAGGCGTCCGCGCTCGGCCGGCCCGAGCTCGCCGAGCCGGTCGTCCGCCACCGTGACCCGGCGCGCGGCGGAGGACCGCAGTCCCTCGACGGTGGCCCGCACTCCGGCCAGGGCCGGCGCCGGCACCCGGAAGCCGCGCGAGGCCTGGCCGGCCACCTTGTCACCGATCGAGCCGACGACGCGCGCCAGGTCGTGCACCAGCGCCACGTACCGTTCACCGTCGGCTCGTTCGGCGAAGCGGAAGGCACCCAGGACCGTGTCGACGTACAGCGACAGCGGGAAGAGCCGGTACGGCGTGGCGGAGGGCGTCAGCCAGTACCACCGGTGGGCGCGCAACTCCTGTTCCGCCAGCGCCACGAGGACGGCCGCGGTGTCGGCATCGGCCCCGGACAGCTCCGCGCCGTCGAGCAGCCGCATCCGCTCCAGCACACCGGCCGCGAACCGCTGCCGGTCCTCGGACTCGGCGAGCGACGCCCCCGGCAGCGTCTCGACCGGAAGCCCCTGGCGGACCCGCAGCAACGGCTCCCGCTCCAGCAGGAACTCCCAGTAGCGGTCCGCCAGGTGACCGACCTCGCGGCCCGGCTCGTTCGTCGTCATGTCGACACAGTGTGGCGCCGGCGGACGGCCGGGCCACCCGGTCGGCGACGTTCAGGCCGCGACACCCCTCGAACGAGTGAATCAGGGTCACCCCGCCGCCGTCCCGCGCCCGGCGTACGCACGGCGCCCGACAGGGCGGGAGCGGCGGACCCATCCAATCGAACACGCCTTCCTCCCAGGCGAGTTGGCTCGCCACGCCAACCCCCCGGTGGCACCATGACGCCATGTCCCGTCGCCCCCTGCCGGCCGCCCTCGCGGCCACCACGACCGCTGCGGCCTTCGCGCTGAGCGGCTGCGGCAGCGCTGCCACGTCCTCGACGAGCACCCCCCTGGTGGACCGCGGGACCGTACGGATCGCGGCGGCCAGCGAGACCCCGAGCTTCGACCCGTACTCCACCTTCGGCGCCTCCCAGGCCCGCTACGCCTACGACTCCCTGGTCGGCCTCGCCCCCGACGGCACCCTGGTCACCGGCCTGGCCACGTCCTGGCAGGCCACCGCCACCACGGCCGCCTTCACCCTCCGCCCGGGCATCACCTGCTCCGACGGCACGCCCCTCACCGCCTCCGCGGTGGCCCGAGCCCTGACCTACGCGGGCGACCCGGCCAACCAGCTCGCCGGCGCCCAAACCGTCCTGCCGAACGTGCCGTTCACCGCCACCGCCGACGACGCGACCGGCACGGTGTCGGCGACCACCACCGCCCCCTTCCCGTTCCTCACCCGCAGCATCGGCCTGCTGCCGATCGTCTGCCCGGCCGGCCTCGACCGGCCCCGGTCGCTGGACCGCGCCACCCAGGGCACCGGCCCCTACGTGCTGACCCGCTACACCCCCGGCGGGCCCTACGAGTTCACCGTCCGAGAGGGCTACACCTGGGGGCCCGCCGGGGCGACCACCGCGGCGCCCGGCCTCCCCGCGCGCATCGTCATCTCGGTCGTGCCCCAGGCCTCCACCGCGGCGAACCTGCTGCTCACCGGCGGCGTCGAGATCGCGAACGTGAACGGTCCCGACCACGCCCGGCTCACCGGCCGCGGCCTGACCGCCACCGACGTGGCCACCGTGGTCGGGCTGACCTTCTTCAACCAGCGCCCCGGCCGGGCCCTCGCCGACCCGGCGCTGCGCCGCGCCCTGGTCTCCGCCCTCGACCGCCGGGGGCTCGCCAACGTCGCCGTCGGCGGCACCGGCCGCCCCGCCACCGACTTCGGCGCCCAGGGCGCCGTCTGCCACGCCGACCTCGCCGACGCCAACCTGCCCGCGCAGGACGGCGCCGAGGCCCTGCGCGCGGCCGGCTGGACCCGCTCCCCCGGCGGCCCGCTGACCAAGGACGGCCGGGCGCTCCGGCTCCGGCTGATCACCAGCCCGGACCTCGGCCCGACCCTCTCCTCCGTCGCCGAGCTGATGGCCCGGCAGTGGACGGCGCTCGGCGCGCAGGTCGACCTGGTCACCGAGAGCCTGCCCGCCCTCGTCAACGCCATGTACCAGAGCGCCGACTTCGATGTGGTGGTCGGCACCTCGCCGGGCTTCGCGCTGCCGGTCGGCTTCATCCCCTTCTTCTCCGGCCCCACCCCCGCCCAGGGCCTCAACTTCGCGGGCGTGCGCAACCCCGCGTACGACGCCCTGGTCGCCCAGGCCCTCCAGGAGACCGACACGACGGGCTGCGGCACCTGGAACCGGGCCGCCGCCGCCCTCTTCCGCGCGGCCGACGCCCTGCCGATCGCCGACGGCCGGAGCGGCGTGTACGGCTACCGCACCACCTTCACCACCACCTTCGGCGGCCAGCTCGTCCCCACCAGCATCCGCCTCCACCAGTGACCGGGGCCACCATGTCCGTACCCCGACTGCTGCGGCACCCCTGGACCGTGTTCCTCGGCCGCCGCACCGTCCGGCTGCTCCTCTCCCTCGCGGTCGTCCTCACCGCCTCGTTCGCGATGATCCGCCTCGTCCCCGGCGACCCGGTCCGCGCCGCCCTCGGTGTCGACGCCGCCCCCGCCCTGGTCGCCGCCCGCCGGCACGCCCTCGGGCTCGACGCGCCCTTCCCGGCCCAGTACCGGCACTACCTCGGCGGCCTCCTGCACGGCGACCTCGGCACCTCGCTGACCACCGGGACACCGGTCGCGGAGCTGGTCCGCACCCGGCTGCCGGCCACCCTGGAGATCGCCGGGCTCGCCTTCCTGGTCACCCTCGCCGTCGCCCTGCCCGGCGGCCTGCTCGCCGCCGTCCGCACCCGCGACGGCCGCCGCCCGCGCACCGAGCTGGCGTTCACCGCCGTCACCGCCGGCCTGACCGGGGTGCCGGACTTCGTCCTGGCCGCCGGACTCACCGCCCTGCTGGCCGTCGGCCTCCGACTCCTCCCGGTGGCCGGTGCGGCGGGTGTCGAGTCCTTCGTCCTGCCGGTCCTCGCCCTCTCCCTCGCGCCCACCGCCGTCCTGCTGCGCATCGTCCGGGTGGAGGCGCTGAAGGTGCTGGACGAGGACTACCTGCGCACCGCCCGGAGCAAACGGCTGTCCCCCACGCGGTACTACCTGCGGCACGCGGCACCGAACACGGCCACCGCCGCGCTCACCGTCGCCGGGAGCCTGCTGCCCGGCCTGATCGCCGGCACCGTGCTGGTCGAGAAGGTCTTCGCCTGGCCCGGCATCGGCTCCGCCATGGCGCAGTCCGTGGTCGCCCAGGACTACCCGGTGGTCCAGGCGATGGTGCTGGTGCTGGGCACCACCGTGCTGCTCGCCGGCCTCCTGGTCGACGTGCTGCTCGCCGCGCTCGACCCCCGTTCGGCGATCCGGGAGATGTGACCATGAGCCTTCCGTCCGGCCTCCGGCGCTCGCCCATGGCCTGGGCCACCGCCGTCATGCTGGCCTCGCTCGTCGTGCTCGCCCTGGTCGGACCGCTGGTCTGGGGCGCGGCGGCCGACCGCCCGGACCCCTCGGCGGTGCTCCAGGGGCCCTCCGCCGCGCACCCGTTCGGCACCGACAACCTCGGCCGGGACCTGCTCGCCCGGGTCCTGGCGGCCACCCGGCCCTCCCTGCTGCTCGCGCTGGCGGCGGTCCTGCTCGGCGCGACCGCCGGAGTCCTCCTCGGGGCCTCCACCGCCGTGCTCGGCCGCCGCGCCCGCCGGCTGACCGCCGGACTGGTCAACCTCCTGCTCGCCTTCCCGGCGCTCCTGGTCGCGATGTTCCTCGCGGTCGTGTTCGGCGCGGGCGCCGCCGGGGCGATGCTGGCCCTCGCGGCCGCGGGCGTCCCCGGCTTCGCCCGGCTCGCCCAGACCCTCGCCGCCGGGGTGGCGGGCACCGACCACCTGGCCGCGGCCCGGGTCCTCGGCCTGCGCCGCCTGCGGCTGCTGTGGCGGCACGTCCTGCCCAACATCGCCGAGCCGCTGCTCCTGGCCACCACCACCGCGGCGGGGACCTCCCTGGTCGCCCTCTCCGGGCTGAGCTTCCTCGGCCTGGGCGTCCAACCGCCCGGCTACGACTGGGGACAGCTGCTCAACCAGGGCCTCGACCGCGTCTACGCCGAGCCCCTGCCCGCCCTCGCCCCCGGTCTGGCCATCCTCTACGCGGCCCTGACCTTCCAACTGCTCGGCGAGGTCCTGGCCGGGAGCGTCGCCCGGCGCGCCCCGGCGCCGCGCCCGCCCGTACCGACGCCCGTCGCGAGCGGCCCGGCCGAGGACGGCCAGGTGCTCCAGGTCGAGGACCTCCACGTCGAACTCCCCACTCCCGACGGCGTGATCCGGCCGGTGCGCGGAGTGAGCCTCGCCCTGCGGCCGGGCGAGATCGTCGGGCTCGTCGGCGAGTCGGGGTCGGGCAAGTCGCTCACCGCGCTCGCCATCGCCGACCTGCTGCCGTACGGTGCCCGGGCGCCCCGGCGCACCCTGCGCCTGCTCGGGGCCGACCTCGCCGCCCTGCCCCCGAAGGAACGGGACCGGCACCTCGCGACGGGCCTGGCGGTGATCTTCCAGAACCCGGCCTCGGCGCTCAACCCGTCCCTGCGGATCGCCACCCAGCTCACCGAGACCGTCCGGGCCCACCGGGGCGCGAGCCGCGCCCGGGCCGCCGCGGAGGCCGCCGACGCGCTGCGCCGGGTCGCCCTCCCCCCGGCGCTGCTGCGCTCCCGCCCCCACCAGCTCTCCGGCGGCCAGCGCCAACGCGTGATGATCGCCTCGGGGCTGATGGTGCGGCCCGGCCTGATCATCGCCGACGAGCCGACCACCGCGCTCGACGCCACCGTGCAGCGGCAGATCACCGGGCTGCTGTCCGAGATCCGCCGGGACACCCGCGCCGCGATCCTGTTCATCAGCCACGACGTGGCGCTCGTCGGGGAGTTCTGCGAACGCGTCCTGGTGATGTACGCGGGCACCATCGTCGAGGCCCTGCCCGCCGACCGCCTCGCCGACGGCGCCCGGCACCCCTACACCCGGGCCCTGGTCGCCTCGGTCCCGGATCTCGCCGCCGACCGCGACCGGCCGCTGCCGACGGTCGCGGGCGCACCGCCCGACCCGCTCGCGCCCGCCCCGGGGTGCCCGTTCGAGCCCCGCTGCCCGCGCCGCCGGGACCACTGCGCCGAGCAGGCCCCGCCCCTGGCGGACCTCGACGCCGGCCACCGGGTCGCGTGCTGGTCCCCGGTGCCGATGGCGGCTGACCCGGAGGCGGTGACGGCGTCATGACCGGCCTCCGGGTGACCGGTCTCACCGTCCGCCACCCCGGCCCGCGCGGCCCGGTCACCGCCGTGGACGGCGTCTCGCTGGAGGTCCCGTCCGGCACGACGCTCGGTCTCGTGGGCGAGTCCGGCTCCGGCAAGTCGAGCCTGGCCCGCGCAATCGTCGGCCTCACCCCCGTGCACGCCGGCCGGGTCCTGCTCGACGGCCGGGAGGTCCGCACCCGCACCGTCCGCGACCGCCGCCGGCTCGGCCGCCTGGTCCAGGTCGTCCTCCAGGACCCGGACACCGCGCTCGACCCGCGGATGACGGTCCACCAGACGCTCGTCGAGGCGGCCACCGTCTTCCGCCGGCTCGACCGGCCCGCCCGCACCGGGCGCGTCACCGAACTGCTCGGCCTCGTCGGCCTTGACCCGCGGCTCGCCGACCGCCTGCCGCGGCACCTGTCCGGCGGACAGCGCCAGCGGGTCGCCATCGCCCGCGCCCTGGCCGTCGAACCCGGCCTGCTGATCGCCGACGAGATCACCTCGTCGCTCGACGTCTCGGTGCAGGCCTCCGTCCTCAACACCATCCGCGAACTCCGGCAACGACTCGGCCTGTCGATGCTGTTCATCGGCCACAACCTGCCGGCGGTCTTCCACGTCTCCGACGCGGTGGCGGTCATGCGGGACGGCCGGATCGTCGAGACCGCCCCCACCGGAACCCTCCTGCGCGCCCCGCGACACCCGTACACTCGGACGCTACTCGCCGCCGTGCCGAGCCTGCGCACGCCGCCGCCCGGGGAGGGGCCGCCATGACCGACGTTCGACCGGACGCCGTGGTCGTCGGAGCCGGGGTGATCGGCGCCGCCGTCGCCCTCGAACTCGCGCGCGCCGGGCGGCAGGTGGTCGTCGTGGACAAGGCGGGCGCCGTCGGCCACGGGTCCACCAGCGCCTCCAGCGCGATCATCCGGTTCAACTACTCCACCTTCGCGAGCGTCGCCACCGCCTGGGAGGCGCAGCACCTCTGGACGTCCTGGCCCGACCACCTGGGGCTCACCGGCCGCCGCCCGCTCGCCGCCTTCCACCGCACCGGCGCCGTGCTGCTCGACTCCCCCGAGGTCGAACCGTCCGAGACCGCCGCCCTGTTCGAGCGCGCCGGCGTCCCCTACGAGCGGTGGGACGCCCCGACGCTGCGCGGGCGCCTGCCCGGGATCGATCCGGGGCGGTACTGGCCGCCGAAGCCGGTGGACGACGACGCCTTCTTCGCCGACCCGTCCGGCGAGCTCGGCGCCCTGTTCACGCCGGACGCCGGGTACGTCGACGACCCCCGACTCGCCGCCCAGAACCTCGCCGACGCCGCGGCCGGGCTGGGCGCCCGCCTCCTCCTCCGCCACACCGTGGTGGCCGTCGACCGGCACGCGGACCGGGTGACGGGCATCCGCCTGGCCGACGGCTCGCGGATCGCCGCCCCGGTCGTGGTCAACGCCGCCGGCCCGTGGTCGGGCGGCCTCAACCGGCTGGCGGGCGTCGGCGACGACTTCACGATCGGCGTGCGTCCGCTGCGCGAGGAGGTCCACCAGGTCGCCGCGCCGGACGTCCGGACCGCCGACCCCTTCCCCCTGGTCGCCGACCTCGACCTCGGCACCTACGTCCGCACGGCCCCCGGCGGGCAGCTCCTGGTCGGCGGGACCGAGCCGGCCTGCGACCCGCACGAGTGGATCGACGATCCGGACGAGGCCGATCCCCGCCCCACCGCCCGGCGCTTCCGCACCCAGGTGACCCGGGCGGCACGCCGGTTCCCGGCACTCCGGGTCCCCAACCGGCCCCTCGGCGCGGCGGGCGTGTACGACGTCGCCGACGACTGGACCCCGATCTACGACCGCACCGCCCTCGACGGCTACTACGTCGCGATGGGCACCAGTGGCAACCAGTTCAAGAACGCCCCGCTGGTGGGCCGCTACCTGGCCGCCCTGATCGACCGGGTCGAGGCCGGGCACGACCACGACGGCGACCCGGTCCACTTCCGCTGCGAGCACACCGGGACCGTGGTCGACCTGGGTGCCTTCTCCCGCCGGCGCCCGGTCCGGACGGACTCCGCGCGGACGGTCATGGGCTGATCGCGGGCAGCTCGCGCACCAGGTCGCCGACCACGCCGACCACGAACTCCGGTGCCTCGTGCGGGAAGTCGTGGCCCGTCCCCTCCGGCGTGTGCACCAGCCTCGACGCCGTCGAGGCCGCCAGGTAGCGGACCCGGCTGCGGAGGTAGAAGCGGCTGATCCGCTCGGCCTCGTCCGCGTCCCGGGCACCGGCCAGCACCGCCTCGCCGCCGACGAGGTCCCGCGGTATCACCAGCACCAACGGCAGGTCCCCGAGATCCCCGTCGTACACCACGGTGTCCCAGCCCACCCGCGCCAGCCCGGACGGCGACAGCTCGGCGAAGATCGACGCGGCGGCGCAGCCCGGCCCGGTCCGGCCGCCGGGGCCGCGGTGCGCGCCGAACAGCTGCCGCACCGCCGCGAGCAGGAAGCCCCGGCGCATCGTCGCGAGCCGCCCGCTCGGCGGTGCGAAGGCGATGACCTCCAGGGGTGTCGGATCCAGCAGCACGAGGCCGGCCACCAGGTCCGGCCGGCGCCTGGCCACGTTCGCGACCAGCAGCCCGCCGAAGGAGTGGCCGACGAACACGAAGGGTGCCCGCTCCCCCGCCGCCTCCAGCGCCGCCGGCAGCTCCGCCGCCTCGGCCGCCGTCGTCCGGGGGAAGGGTCCGACGTCGCTCCAGCCCGTCCCGGGGCGGTCGACCAGCACCGACCGGGTCCGGGCCGACAGCAGCGTGTGCAGCTCCCGGAGGTCCTCGCCGGGGGCGTGCCCGCCGGGCATCCAGACCACCGTCGGCCCCGCCCCGGCCCGCCCCTCGGCGAGGACGTGCATCCGGTGACCGCCCACGTCCACCAACCGCCCCGGCGGCGGATGCACCCGCGCCTCCCGGGCCACCAGCACCAGGTGCCGAACGGCACCCGCCGCCAGCAGCACCCCGACGGCCAGCACCAGGGCACCGACCATAGCCGCCCAGGCCGCCCCCACCGCGAGGAGGCCACCGCCCGCTCCCGCCACCGCCAGGGCGACCGGCACGCCCAACCAGTCCCGGCTCACCGCTGCGAGCAGGGAGTTCGCCATTCGTCTGTCCCGTCGCATCGGCCCTCCGCGACAGCAGCGTCCGACAACCGACCCCTGTCCGTCTCTTTCCCGCCCGCTCGTGCCTTCACCCGGAAGAACTCCCCCACAGCCCACCAGCCCGGGTGGCCGGACGCACCCGAGGCTGGGCCGGTCGGCTGACGACCGGGCACCGCCGGACCGACCGGTCCGTCCGGCCCCCTGGTCCCGGCTCCGTGACCGGCCGAAGATGGGTGGCATGGGTGTCGACGAACCGGGTGCCGGACTGCTGGTGACGAACGTGCGCGTCTTCGACGGGATCGGAGCGGAGCCGGTGCCGGGGCACGTCCGGGTGGAGCGGGACAGGATCGCGGACGTGGTGCTGGGCCGCCCCTTCCCGTCTGCTCCCACAGGTGGAGCGACGGTGCTCGACGGCGGCGGCCGCACCCTCATCCCCGGGCTCACCGACGCGCACGTCCACCTGTTCGCGGCCGGCGGCACCATGGCGGAGCTCCGGCTCGCACCGACCGGCACCGTCTACTACCAGGCCCTGGCCGCGGCCCGGGACATGCTGATGCGCGGCTTCACCACGGTGCGGGACATGGCCGGCGACACCGAGCCGCTGCGGCGGGTACTGGACAGCGGGCTGTTCCCGGGCCCACGGATCTATCCGAGCCAGGCGGCCGTCTCCCAGACCTCCGGACACGGCGACTTCGGGACGGTCCACGACGCCCCCACCGCCCTGGGCGGGCCGCCGGCCCGGACCGAACAGATCGGGTTCACGCGGGTGGCCGACGGGCCGGAACGGGTGCTCGCCGCGGTGCGCGAGCAGCTGAGGAAGGGCGCCAGCCAGATCAAGCTGATGGCCGGCGGCGGCGTCAGCTCGGAGTTCGACCCGCTGGACGTCCTGCAGTTCACCCCGGCCGAGCTGGAGGCCGCCGTCGCCGCGGCCTCCGACTGGGGCACCTACGTGACCGTGCACGTCTACACCTCCGAAGGCGTCCGCCGCGCGGTGCGGGCCGGGGTGCGCTGCGTCGAGCACGGGCACCTCGTCGACGAGGACACCGTCCGCCACCTCGCGGAGCAGGGCGTCTGGCTGAGCACCCAGCCGTTCGCGGTCGACGACCACCACTACGCCTCCCCGGACAGCGCCCGCAAGAACCGCGAGGTCTGCGAGGGCGTCGCCCGCGTCATCGGCTGGGCGGTGAAGCACCGCGTGCGGCTGGCCTTCGGCACCGACCTGGTCTTCGACCCCGGGAAGGCCCACCGGCAGAACGAGATGCTCGTCCGGCTCGGCGGCCACCTCGGCCCGGTCGAGGCCCTGCGGACGGCCACCTCCGGCAACGCCGAGCTGTTCCGGCTGTCCGGCCGCCGGGACCCCTACCGCGCCGCGCCGCTCGGCGTCATCGCGCCGGGAGCCTGGGCCGACCTCCTGGTCGTCGACGGCGACCCGACCACCGACCTGTCCGTCCTCGCCGACCCCGAACGCAACCTGCGACTGATCGTCAAGGACGGCGTCGTCCACAGGAACGAACTCGCCTGACCGCGGGCGGTGGTGGTGTTCCGGGGCGGCCGTCCGCCTACCGCCGTCCGCTCGCCGCGAGCGGTCGGGAGCGCAGCAGGGCGCGGCTCGGCAGGGCCGTCGCGGCGAGGCAGAGGGCCACCGCCGCG
>NZ_JBHVET010000056.1:0-20426 GCF_042802135.1 Kitasatospora sp. NPDC057512 | reverse complement strand
GCCGCGGCCCTCGCGGCATGTCCGCGGAAGCACCCTCGCACCCGCGAACCTGCCCGCGTAAGCACCCGGGAGTGCACCCGCGAACGCACCCGCGCCGCGGGCCGACGGCCCCGCCCAGCGAAGTTCCCGTACCGCCCGACACTCCGTCATGCGTCGTTCACGCGCCGGTCGCCGGCCTTCGGGTGAATGAGGGCCGCCCGCAGTTGTACAGCCAACTGCGCGCCCCCCTTCTCCCAGCCTCCGTGACCAGCCGTACCCGGCCCCGGCGAACCGTCCCCCGGCGGTCCGGCCCCGGACGGCGGACAGGACAACCGTGGCCGCAGGCAGCGCCCTGACGATCAGTTCCTCCACCAACCCCACCGAAGGCGACCGGCTCACCTTCCACTGGACCACCGACGCCCCCGACGCCAGGAACTGGGTCGGCATCTACGACGGCGACCGCCGGCCCGGCAACGGCGGCTCGCTGCTGTGGAAGTACACCCCGGGCACCTCGGGCGACGTCCAGCTCGACACCTCCGCGCTGACCGGCGGCCCGTACACCGCCTACCTGCTCGCCAAGGACGGCTACGGCATCCTGGCCCGCACCGAGTCGTTCACCTTCCGCCCCAAGCCCGCCGTCGTCCGCCCGCACGCCGCCGTCGACGCGGTCACCGCCACGCCCGTCGCCCCGGGAGCCGCCGTGACGGTACGGCTCGGCGGCCTCTGGTCCCGCCCGGCCGGCAACCCGGCCGGCTCCGCCACCTACCGCAAGGTGAGCGGCCCGGCCTGGGCCTCGGTCGGCGCCGACGGCACGCTCACCGGCACCGCCCCCGCCACCCCCGGCCGGAACCCCGAGCCGGTGGTCGTCGGCGTCAGGGACAGCGCGGGTGCCACCGACACCGTCACCGTCCTCGTCCCGGTGGCGGACCCGGCCGCCCCGCTGCGCCTCAAGGCCGCCAGCTGGAACCTGCACGACGCTGGCTCGGCCCACACCGACGCGCTGGAGAAGCAGCTGCGCGTGGTCCTCGCCCAAGGCCTGGACGTGCTCGCCCTCCAGGAGACCGCGGGGGAGCGGGCCACGACCCTGGCCGACGCCCTCGGCTGGTACGCCTACCAGAGCCCGGGCAGCGTCGGCATCCTCAGCCGCCACCCGCTCACCGACGTCACCCCGCCGACCGCCGAGCTGCCCGCCGCCGCGGCCACCCTGCGGCTGCCCGGCGGCCGCACCGTCCGCTTCTGGGCCGCCCACCTGGACGAGGCGGGCTACGGCCCGTACGCCGTCCAGGACGGCCGGACCGCCGCCGAGGTGGAGGCCGCCGAGAACGGCTCGCTGCGGCTGAGGCAGGCCAGGGCGCTGGCCGCCGCCGTCCGCGCGGACATCGCCCGGCGCACCCCCGTGGTGCTGGCGGGCGCGCTCTCCTCGCCCTCGCACCGGGACTGGACGGCCGCCACCGCCGCCGCCCACCAGGGGGTCGGCGCGCTCGCCTGGCCGGTCACCGTGGCCCTCCAGGGCGCCGGACTGACCGACACCTTCCGCGAGGAGAACCGCGACCCGGTCAAGGCCCCGGGTGCCACCTGGTCGCCCACCCGCAAACGGCGCGGCGACCGCCCCGAGCCGCAGGACCGCACCGACTACGTCCAGTACGCGGGCCCGCTGAAGCTGGTCGAGGCGCACACCCTGGCCGCCGGCTGGCCGCAGCCCGAGCCCGGCATCGCCGCCAACGAGTGGCCCTCCGACACCGCCGCCGCGGTCGCCACCTTCCAGCTCTGAGCTCCCAGGCTCCCCGACTCCCAGCTCCGAGAGGCCAGTTCGCCATGCCCGAGCTCTCCCGCCGCACCTTCGTCGGCGCCACCGCGGCCGCCGGCGCCACCGCCCTGTCCGGCCTGACGGCCACCCAGGCCACCGCCGCCCCGGCCCCCGTCCCCGCCGCCAAGCCCGGCACCCCGCTGACCGGCACCGTCAAGGACGTCAGGCACGTCGTCGTCCTGATGCAGGAGAACCGTTCCTTCGACCACTACTTCGGCACCCTGGCCGGTGTCCGCGGCTTCGGCGACAAGCAGGCGCTCCAGTTCCCGGACGGCACCGACGTCTTCCGCCAGCCCGACGGCCGGCGCAGCGACGGCGGCGTGATGCTGCCGTACCGGATGGACACCGCCAAGTACAACGCGCAGAACGCCGGCGGCCTGCCGCACGACTGGGCCACCGGCCACCTGGCCATCAACAACGGCGCGATGAACAAGTGGATCGCCGCCAAGGGCGAGCGCACCATGGGCTACTTCACCCGGGACGACATCCCCTACCAGTACGCCCTGGCCGACGCGTTCACCGTCTGCGACGCCTACTTCACCTCGCTGGCCGGCCCGACCGACCCCAACCGGCTCTACCTGTGGACCGGCACGTCCGGCCCCGGCCGCGACGGCACCACCGGCCCGTGGATCGACAACACCCCGGTCACCGACAACCCCGTCGCCGACTGGACCACCTACGCCGAGCGCCTGGAGGCGGCCGGCGTCAGCTGGCGCGTCTACCACAACCCCAGCAAGGACGAGCGCACCGGCGACTACGACGACAACGCGCTCTCCTACTTCAAGCAGTTCCACAACTTCCCGCACGACGACCCGCGTTACCTCAACGCGATGACGAAGTTCGACCCCGCCGACTTCGACCGCCACTGCAAGGACGGCACCCTGCCGACCGTCTCCTGGCTGGTCGCGCCGTACCTGTTCTCCGAGCACCCGGAGGCCGGCCCGGCCTACGGCGCGCACTGGGTCGACCAGGCCCTGCGGTCGCTGACGTCCAACCCGGAGGTCTGGCGGCACACCGTCTTCCTGGTGATGTACGACGAGAACGACGGCTACTTCGACCACATGGTCCCGCCCACCCCCGAGCCCGGCACCCCCGAGGAGTTCACCCAGGGACGGGCCATCGGCCTCGGCAACCGGGTGCCGCTCTGGGTCGTGTCGCCCTGGTCGCGCGGCGGCTGGGTCAACTCCCAGGTCTTCGACCACACCTCGGTGCTGCGCTTCATGGAACTGGTCACCGGGGTGGCCGAGCCCAACATCTCGGCCTGGCGCCGGGCCGTCTGCGGCGACCTCACCAGCTGCTTCGACTTCGCCGCCCCCGAGCTCTCGGTCCCGGTGCTGCCCGACACCAAGGCCCTGATGGCCAGGGCCGACGCGGGCACCAGGCTGCCCGGCGTCGCGCTGCCGGCGGTCGGCGCCCAGGCGATGCCCGTCCAGGAGCGCGGCGAGCGCCCGCACCGCCCGCTGCCGTACCAGCCGTGGGCCGACGTCGAGGTGGACCGGAAGACCGGCAAGGTCGTCTGCACGATGAGCAACGACGGCTCGGTGGCCTTCCCGTACACCGTCTACCCGAACATCCTGCTCCCCTTCGCCGGCACCCCGTACACCGTCGCCCCCGGCGCCACCGCCCGGTACGTCTGGGACGCGGCCGCCACCGACGGCCGCTACGACTTCACCGTGCACGGCCCGGACGGCTTCGTCCGGCGCTTCGCCGGCACCGTGGTCCGCGACGGGCAGGACGGCCAGAACGACATCGGCGTGCCGATCGTCACCGCCGACCTGCGCGGCAGCCTCAAGCTCACCCTGCAGGTCGCCAACGACGGGATGACCGACGTGGCCTTCACCGCCGCGCCCAACGACTTCGCGGGCACCGCGCAGACCGTCTGGGTCAAGCCCGGCAAGCAGGCCAACCTGGCCTGGCCGCTGGACAAGCAGGGCCGCTACGACGTCGTGGTGACCGCCCACACCGGTCAGCGCTTCGTCCGGCGCTACGCGGGCTGGGTGCACTGACGCGGCGACGGCCGGGGGCGCCGATCCGGTGACCCCCGGCCGTGGCTCGGCCGCCCCGACGGACCCCGCCGTTACCGTCGGGCGCATGCAGAAAATCACCACCTCCCTCTGGTTCGACGACCAGGCCGAAGAGGCCGCCGCCTTCTACACCACGCTGTTCCCGGACTCCCGGGTCGTCAGGACCACCCGCTACGGCGAGACCGGCCCCGGCCCGGCGGGCTCGGTGATGACCGTCGAGTTCGAGCTCGCCGGCCGCGCGTACGTGGGCCTCAACGGCGGTCCGGCGTTCCACTTCACCGAGGCGATCTCGCTCCAGGTGGAGTGCGACGACCAGCAGGAGGTCGACCGGCTCTGGGCGGAGCTCACCGCCGACGGCGGCCAGCCGGGCCCGTGCGGCTGGCTCAAGGACCGCTACGGCCTCTCCTGGCAGATCACCCCCCGGGTGCTGCTCGACCTGGTCGCGGGCGAGGACCGGGCCGCGGCGGACCGCGTCTTCGCGGCCATGCTGCGGATGCAGAAGATCGAGATCCAGCCGCTGCTCGACGCGGCGAAGGGGTGAGGCCGTGACCGCCTTCAGCCACCGCGGCATCACCTACCTGCGGGCCACCCCCGAGCGGGTCTGGCACGCGCTCACCAACGCCGACGAGTCCGGCCTCTACTGGGGCCACCGCAACGTCTCCACCTGGCTGCTCGGCGCACCCTGGGAGCACCAGCGGACCGACGGCTCCGGGACCGCCGACGTCATCGGCACCGTCGAGGCGGTCGACCGCCCGCACCTGCTGGTCACCACCTGGGCCGGGCCGCAGGAGGAGCGCGCCGCCTTCCCCTCCCGGGTCACCTTCGAACTCCAGGGCTGGCACGACCTCACCCGGCTCACCGTCACCCACGTCGACCTCGCCGACGAGGCCGCCCGGGCGGACGCCGAACAGGGCTGGTCGGCGGTGCTCGCCAACCTCAAGACCTACCTGGAGACCGGCCACCCGCTGCCGCAGCAGCCCTGGCTGATGCCCTGAGCCCCCCGGGGCCCGCCAGGCCGCCGGGTGGTCCACCGCTACGCCGCCGGGCGATCCGCCGCGGCGGACGTCCGGCCGCCGCGGGCCCGTTCGCCCCGCAGCAGGCGGCGCAGCCAGGCGTAGCGGGAGAACCGCTCCCGGTTCGCCACCGAGGCCCGGTCCAGTTCCTCCATCAGCCGCCGGCCGCGGTGCTCCAGGTCCATCTCGTCCAGGATGCGGTCCACCTCGGCCAGTATCGAACCGTGCAGCTGCCAGGCCTCCGGGTGCTCCTGGACCTTGCGCAGCAGCACCTGAGCGACGTTCTCCCGGCAGGCCCAGGCCGCCGCCAGCTCGGCGGTCAGCCGCTCCTCCGCCTCCTCGGCGCTGCGGCTCACCTGGGTGGTCACCAGCACCGCGTAGCTCACCATCGCGCCGCCGACGTGCGCCAGCAGTTCCTCCAGCCCCGTCGCCACGTCCGGCGGGAAGAGCCGTTCGCCGGGCGCGCGCCGCTTGGCCAGGTCGGTCAGCGAACGGGCCAGCACCCGGATCACGACGACGCAGATCTCCAGGGTGTCCAGCCCGGTGCGCAGCACCAGCCGGGACAGCAGCCCCTCGCTGATCCGCGGGTTGAACCGCAGGCTGTCCTCGGCCTGGCGCAGCGCCGCGTCCACGTCGGCGATCGCCTGGTCCAGCCTGCGGGCCTCGTGCAGCCGCTCGGCGGCCCGGGCCACCGGGGTGGGGCGGCCCAGCTCCTCGGAGATGTCGAGCAGTAGCTGGCGGGCCCGCCGGGCGAGGTCCTCGATCGACTCCCCGGCGGTGTCCACCCAGACCGGCGGTGCGAACAGCAGGTTGAACAGTAGGCCGACGGCCGCGCCGATGAGGGTCTCCAGCACCCGGTCCCAGGCCTGCGAGGCCAGTTTGGTCACGCCCAGGATCAGCATCGCGCTGATCGCGACCTCCTGGACGAACTCCTCGACCCGGACGAACCGGCCGACGACCAGCGAGGCCAGGATGATCAGCCCGAGGCTCCACCAGGAGAGTCCGACCACGGCGCTGAACCCGATCGCGATCAGCACCCCGACCACCACCGAGTTGACCCGGCGGATGCTGGTCTTGAGCGTCGAGTAGACGGTGACCTGGACGACCAGCAGTGCGGTCAGCGGCGCCGTCAGCGGGGCGGGCTCGCTGCTCAGCCGCGTCGCCACCGCGAAGGCGATGGTGGCCGCGACGGTGGCCCGGACGGTCTGGACCACGAACGGTTCTCGGGCGCTGCGGCGGACCAGGTCCGCGAGTGTCTCCGGGAGAAGGGCCATGTCGCCCTTCTTTCCCCGCGGCCGCCGTTCACACCGCTCCCGCGCCGGTCCGGCACCCGTACGACCGCATCAGGCCGTCGTCCGGCCTCGTCGGTCCTCGCCCGGTCCCGTCGGCCTCGTCAGCCCTCGCGCTTGAAGCGCAGCTTCCAGGGCGCCAGCGCGGACTCGACCTGTACGCCCATGCTCATCTTCGAGGCGCCCTCGATCCGCTCCTCGAAGCGGATCGGCACCTCGCGGATCGTCATGCCCTGCTTGACGACCCGGTAGTTCATCTCGACCTGGAACGAGTAGCCGTTGCTCCGCACGGTCGGCAGGTCGATGGCGCGGAGGGTGTCCGCCCGCCAGGCCTTGAACCCGGCCGTGGCGTCCCTGACTCCGAGGCTGAGGATCGCGTTGACGTAGAAGTTCGCCCAGGCGGAGAGCGCCTTGCGGTGCCAGGGCCACTCCTCGGCGGTGGAGCCGCCGGGGACGTAACGGGAGCCCAGCACCACGGCGGTGTCGTCGGAGAGCAGCAGCTCGACCATCGCGGGTATCGCCGAGGCCGGGTGGGAGAGGTCGGCGTCCATCTGCACCACGACGTCGGCGCCCTCGTCCAGGGCCCTGGCCATGCCGGCCAGGTAGGCGCGGCCGAGGCCGTCCTTCTCGGTGCGGTGCAGCACGCCGACGGTGCCGCCGGAGTCCGCGGCGAGCTTGTCGGCGATCTCGCCGGTGCCGTCGGGGGAGTTGTCGTCGACCACCAGCAGGTGCAGGTCGGGCACCGGAAGCTCCGCGAGCAGGCCCGCGAGGACCGGGAGGTTCTCCCGCTCGTTGTACGTGGGGACGACCACAACGACCTTGGGGGAGGCCTCGACCATGTTCTGTTTCCCTCGTGCCTGCTCCGGATGAGACCGTGCGAGTGTATCGGGCGTTCCGACCGCCTCCCGCCCCGGCCGGAGGTCGGAAGCCCGTTCGATCACGATGCGGTACCGTGACGGGCCTCGAACGCCCGGAACAGTAGCCCCGGAGACCTCCCATGACGATCCGTCGCACCACTGTCCTGCCCGCCACCGCCCTCGTCGTCGCACTGGCCGCGCTCACCGCCTGCGGCTCCGACGCCGCCGCGCCGGCCGCGGGCTGAGCCGGGCCGGCGGACGCGGGTTCGAAGGCAGGTCCTGGCTACGCCGTGCCGTAGACGGCGGCGAGGTTGTCCTGGGCCGGGCGGGTCCGGCCGGCCGGGCCGGCGGCGAAGGCGCGCAGGACGTTCTCGGTGACCTGGCGGACCAGGTCCCCGGCGTGCGAGTCGATGCCGTGGTCGGCCCGGCCGCCGCCGGGGCCGCGGGCCTCCAGCGCCTCGACCCAGCGCATCGTCCCGGTGGCGAACACCCCGGCCCCGCTCGGCACGGTGTAGTAGGCGGTGTCGGAGTGGGAGCGCCGGCCGTCGCACACCACGGGGGAGTGGGCGATCACCTCGATCGGGCGCGGGGTGGGGAAGCCGGTGTGCACCCGGTCGTACTCCACCCCGACCAGGTGCGGGAACGACGCCCCCGCCGCGACGCCCGTCCCCTCGTACGCCCAGTGCCCGGGCGAGGTGACCACGTACGGGGCGTCCACCGGGTAGCCGTCGTAGATGACGCCGAGCATCGAGCTCTCCGGGTCGGCGCCCGGGCCGGTCCGGAAGTCGGTGGTCGCCGGGGCACCCGCCTGGTGGCCCGGGTCCTGCGCCCAGGCGTCCTTGTAGCAGACCACCGTGCGGTCCGGCCCGAGGTCGGACGGTTCGAACCGGATCCGGCGGTAGCAGCAGTTGGCGCCCAGGACTGCCAGGTTGGTCCCGGCGTCGCGGGCGGCGACCACGTTGGCGCGCTGCTCGGGCGACCAGTACTCGTCGTGGCCGAGCGACAGGACGGCGCTCGCCCCGGTCAGCAGGCCCGGCTCGCGGGCCACGTCGACGCCGGTGGTGTAGGCGAGCGGCAGGCCGAGCCGTTCGGCGAGGGCGACCAGTGGGGCCTCGTAGACCAGGAACAGTCCGGCGCCGTGGTCGTAGTCGTACGGCCGGTCGAAGACGACCTTCAGCGAGCGGGTGGCCAGGCCGCCGGTCGGGCCGTTGTAGAGGCTGTAGCCGCCCCACTCGTTGTAGGCCTGCCAGGTCGCCGGGGCGCTCATCACCACGGTCCGGCCGGCGGTGCTGGCCGAGCGGACGGTGAGCGGGACGTAGCGCCGCCCGGAGCCGTCCTCGGCGTCCAGGCGCAGCAGGTAGGCACCCTCGGGCCAGCCGGCGGTGTCCACCGCGAGGGTGCGCTGCCAGCCGGTCAGGACGGTGCGGGTCGCCGGGTCCACGTGCGGCGCGGCCTGCCTGCCGCCGGGGACGTGCTCGCGGCGCCAGACCAGCCGGGCGCGGGCGCCGTCGTACCAGCCCATCCGGTAGGCGGAGACGGTGAACGTGGCGGCGGGGGTGGAGACGTGCAGGCCGAAGGGTTCGCCGGGCAGGACGCTGACCCGGTCGGCGAAGCCCTCGATGGCGCCGTCCGGGCCGGGGTCGGTGATCTCCCAGTCGGCGTTGCCGGGGAGGGAGCGCTCGTTGGTCGGGCCGGTGTGGCCGTCGGCGGTGGAACCGGCGGTGCCGGGTGGCGTGGACGCCGAGGCGGCCGCCGCGCCGGGTGCCCCGGCGGACGGGTGCGGGCCGGGGGCCGCGTCCGGGCGACGGGGGCCGCAGGAAGTGACGGCGGCCGCCATCAGGCCCAGGCCCAGAATCCTCCGCCGACTCGGCTCCGCCACCGCTTCCTCCGTGTCTTCCTGTCCCTGCCCGGTCCGTGGGCGCGCCGCCCCGGCCGGTGGCGCACTGTGCGGCGCCGGCCCGGTGCGTCGGTGCGCGCGGACATCCTCGCGTGTTTCGCGAGGTCCGTGCAGCCTGGCGCGCTGCACCGGGCACGGCCGCACCCGCCTCGGGACGGCCCGCCACCGGGGAGGGCCGTACGGGCGCACCCGGGCGTGTCGGTCCGCGCGGTTGCCCGGCCCCGGCGGGCCGGTCCCCTAGCCTGACCAGGCCCGCCGTCCGGCGGCCACAGGGGGTCCGGAGCCGTACGAGGCCGGCCGAGTCGTGGACAGGGGTGCCCGTGGTGTCGTCGGGGTCGGCCGAAGCAGGGGCGGGGCCGGTCACCCGGCGCGGGCGGTTCCGGGAGTGGATGCTGGAAGGCCTGGCCGACCTGGCCAAACAGCACCCCGGCCCGCACGCCGAGGCGCCGCACGAGAAGGGCCAGCGCTGGTGGCGGGTCATGTGCCTGACCGGCCTGGACTACTTCTCCACGCTCGGCTACCAGCCCGGCATCGCCGCGCTCGCGGCCGGACTGGTCTCGCCGCTGGCGACCATCGTGCTGGTGGTCGTCACCCTGCTCGGCGCGCTGCCCGTCTACCGGAGGGTCGCCCAGGAGAGTCCGCACGGCCAGGGCTCGATCGCGATGCTGGAACGGCTGCTCTCCTTCTGGCAGGGCAAGCTCTTCGTGCTCACCCTGCTGGGCTTCGCGGCCACCGACTTCATGATCACCATCACCCTGTCCGCCGCGGACGCCAGCGCCCACCTGGTGGAGAACCCGCACCTGCACAGCGCCCTGACCGGCAAGCAGGTGATGCTGACCCTGATCATGATCGCGCTGCTCGGTGCCGTCTTCCTCAAGGGCTTCAGCGAGGCGATCGGCCTGGCGGTGGTGCTGGTCTCGGTGTACCTCTCGCTGAACGTCGTGGTGGTGGCCAACGGCCTGTGGCACGTGCTCAAGGCCCCGCACGTGTTCAGCGACTGGACGCACGCGCTGACCGTGGAGCACGGCAACGCGATCGCGATGATCGGCGTCGCGCTGATCGTCTTCCCGAAGCTGGCGCTCGGCCTCTCCGGCTTCGAGACCGGCGTCGCCGTGATGCCGCACATCGAGGGCGACCCGGACGACACCGAGGAGAAGCCCACCGGCCGGATCCGCGGCGCCCGCAAGCTGCTGACCACCGCGGCCGCGATCATGAGCGTGTTCCTGATCGCCACCAGCTTCATCACCACGCTGCTCATCCCGGCCGACCAGTTCAAGGCCGGCGGCCAGGCCAACGGCCGGGCGCTCGCCTACCTCGCCCACGAGTACCTGGGCAGCACCTTCGGCAGCGTCTACGACCTGTCCACGATCGCCATCCTCTGGTTCGCCGGGGCCTCCGCGATGGCCGGGCTGCTCAACCTGATGCCGCGCTACCTGCCCCGCTACGGCATGGCCCCGCACTGGGCCCGCGCGGTGCGGCCGACCGTCATCGTGCTCACCCTGATCGCCTTCCTGGTCACCTGGATCTTCGACGCCAACGTGGACGCCCAGGGCGGCGCCTACGCCACCGGCGTGCTGGTGCTGATCAGCTCCGCCGCCATCGCGGTGACCATCGCCGCCCACAAGGCCGGGCAGCGCCGTTGGCGCACCGGCTTCGCGGTGATCGCGGCGGTGTTCCTCTACACCACGGCGGTCAACATCGCCGAGCGGCCGGACGGGGTCAAGATCGGCGCCTGCTTCATCGCGGGCATCGTGCTGCTCTCGTTCCTGTCCCGCCTCAAGCGGGCCTTCGAACTGCGCGTCACCGACGTGGTGCTGGACGACGTCGCGGACCGGTTCGTCCGGGACTACACCCACCGCCCGCTGCGGCTGATCGCCAACGAGCCGAACAGCCGGGACCTCGCCGAGTACCGCGACAAGATCCACCAGATCCGGCGGGACAACGACATCCCGGCCGAGGACGACCTGGTGTTCGTCGAGGTCACCGTGCTCGACCCGTCCGACTTCGAGGCGGTGCTGACGGTGCGCGGCGAGGTGCTGCACGACCGCTACCGGGTGCTGGCGCTGGAGAGCTCCAGCGTGCCCAACGCGCTGGCCGCCCTGCTGCTCCAGGTGCGCGACCTCACCGGGCAGCAGCCGCACATCTACTTCGAGTGGACCGAGGGCAACCCCTTCGCCCAGTTCCTGCGGTTCTTCCTGTTCGGACAGGGCGAGATCGCCCCCGTCACCCGCGAGGTGCTGCGCGAGGCCGAACCGGACCGGTCGCGCCGGCCGGCCGTCCACGTGGGCTGAGCGGGCGGCCCGGCCGGCGGGTCGGGGGTACAGGGGGTCAGCGGTTCTGGTGGGACTTCGTCCACGCGGGGGCGACGAAGGCCACCAGGGCGACGGCGAAGGCCAGTTGCAGGATGTGCCGGATCCAGTCGATGCCCGAGGTGTGGCGGACGCCGATCCAGCCGGAGACGGCGTTGCCGAGCCAGGCCCCGGCCGCGCCGAGCAGCATGGTCAGCCACCAGGGGATCGACTGCGGTCCGCGCAGGATCAGTTTGGCGAGCACGCCCAGCACGAAGCCGATGAGCAGAATCCACAGGAGCTGGAACATCGCAGTCCACCTTCCGGGCGCTCCCGGGGCCGACGGCCCGGTGCGCCGAATCGCCGATGACGCGGTTCGTCCCATGATCACCCGGATCGGGCGAACGGGCATGTCGACGGGAGAGTGCGCAGGTCAGCCGCGTACCGGTGGAACGCTCCCGGTGGGGAATGGGCGAGAACGCGCCGCAGGTCGGGCCGGAAAGTCGCTGTCCGTCATCGGCTCGCACGGATAGGAATGGGCGGGACGCGGACGCGCCGCGTCGCCGAGAGGAGCCGACCCCGTGATACGCCTTCGTTCCGCCGTCCTGACCCTGGGCTGTACCGCCGCCGCGCTGACCCTGACCATGGGCACGGCCCAGGCCGCGCCCGGTGACACCAGCACCAGCTGCTCCTCCTCGCTGACGCCGGGCGGCTACGTGGACGTCCAGTGGTGGAACAGCGCCGGCTGCGGCTCCGGGTTCACCCCGAACACCAAGAAGATCATGCAGCTCACCGGCTACCCGGTCGGCACCGTGGTCAACGCCTGCGCCTCCACCTGGCCGCCGGCCGGCTGGACGATCGTCAGCACCTTCTACGGCTCCGGCTGCAACTACTCCGCGGTGCCGAGCCTGGAGAAGAACTCCTGGCAGCTCAAGCGCGTCTCCTGACGGCGGTGCGCCGACCGGCGGCGCGGTGCTGTCCGTCGCAGGTGTGCCGCCGGCCGGGGCTCAGCTCTCCCTGACCGTCTCGACGGCCCCGCGGACCAGCGGGTCCGGATCGTCCGCCAGGCCGTCCAGCAGTTCGGCGACGCCCGGGGTGGACCAGCCGCCGACGGCCCAGACCAGGTCCGCCCGCACGCCCGGGTGCGGGTGCTCGGCCAGCCGGGCGAGCAGGTCCACCGGGCCGCGGCGGCGCAGCCCGAACCAGTGCAGGGCGGTGCGCAGTTCGTACGGGTCGCCCGGATCGCCGGCCGCCGCGATCCGGGCGAGCAGCACGGGGACGGGCGGCGGCGGGCCGTCCAGTGGGTGCGGGTGTCGCTCGCGCAGCCGGCGGCCGCCGTACTCGCCGCGGACGCGGCAGCCGAAACAGGTGCAGGGCCGGGTGCCGTGGGCGCCCGGGACGTAGCGCCAGCCGGTGACCTGCGGCACGGCGCGGACCCGGTGCACCTCGCGGGCGCCCACCGCGCGCGGCAGGAACACCTCCCAGCCGCGCGGGTCGGGCAGTGCGCCGATCCGCCGGACCGCCTCGGCGGCCCGCAGCGGCCGTTGGGCCTCCTGGGCGCGGTCGCGGTAGTGCCCGGTCAGGACCTCCTGCTCGTCGTCCAGCCGGAGGTGCACCGCGACCAGTGCGCCCTTGGGGCCGAACCGGGCCAGCTCGCGCAGCCACTGGTGGGTCAGGGTGTACGAGGGCAGCACGGGGAAGCAGTACACCCCGCGTGCGCCGCCCTGGCCCCGGCTGTCGGCGCGGATCCCGGCGCGGCGGATGCGCGGCGCGTTCGCCGCGGCGGTCAGGTGCACGAACATCGCCATGGGGCGCGATCCTAGCGAGCGGCCGGGGGCGGGCCGAGCGGTTTTCCCGAGCTTCGGGTTCTTCGCCACCGGGCGGTCCGGGGCGCTTCCGCGGGTCAGGCGCCGTCCGTGCGGCGTTCGATCAGGGCGGCCAGTCCGTCCAGGATGCGCTCCAGGCCGAACTCCAGTGCCTGGTCGCGGCCGTCGGGGTCGGCCATGGCGGCGGCGACCGCCGGAAAGCGGTCGGCGTTCTCCTGGACCACCGTGCCGAGGGCGGCGAGGAGTTCGGCTTCGGGGGTGTTGGCAGGGCCGGCGGCGCGGGACTGCGCGGCGATTCCGCGCACGTGCCCGGTGAGCAGGACGGCGGCGTCCATCCGTTCCGGGCCGGTCAGCCCGTGGCCGTCGAGCGCCGCCACCACCCGCTCCAGCCAGGCGAGTTCCCTCGGGCCGAGCGCCCGTGCGCCGACGGTGGCGTCCAGCAGCCACGGGTGCCTGGCGAAGGATCCGGCCAAGTGGTGGGCCCAGGCGGTGAGTTGTTCCCGCCAGTCGGCTCCCTCCGGTGCGTCCGGGGGTGCGTCGACGGCCGACTCGACCATCAGGGCGACGAGTTCGGCCTTACCGGGGACGTAGCGGTAGAGCGACATCTTGGTGAAGTCGAGCAGCCCGGCCACCTTCTGCATGGAGACCGCGCCGAGCCCCTCCGTGTCGGCGACCTCGACCCCGGCCGCGGCGATCCGCTCCAGGCTGAGGGCCGGCTTCGGCCCGCGGGTGGGTTTGGGGGCCGGGCCCCAGAGCAGCCGCACCGTGTCGTTCGCCGCCTCGGCCATCATCCGCTCCCGTCCTGTCCCGTCCTGGGGTTCCGCCCGGGGGCTCGCCGCCCCGGGCTTCCGGTCGGGCGTCCGACCGGGTGTTTCGGCCGGGCGTCCGACCGGGTGTTCGTTCAGGGCCGCCACCTGGGGGGTTGCCCTTCCCGCTCAACTGTGTCTACCGTACACAGCAATGAACAGTGTCCGCCAGACACAGTTTTACGATCCTCGGACGGAGTGGATTCCCATGAGCACCAAGGTCCTGATCTCGGGCGCGAGCATCGCCGGCCCCGCGCTCGCCCACTGGCTGGGCCGGTACGGCTTCGACGTGACCGTGGTCGAGCTGGCCCCCGCGCTGCGCGACGGCGGTCAGGACGTCGACTTCCGCGGCCGCACCCACCTGGCCGTGCTGGAGCGGATGGGCGTCCTGGAGGAACTGCGCACGCTCGGCACCGGCGGCAGCCCGATGACCTTCGTCGACCCCGACGGGCGCCAACTGCTGCACCTGCCCGCCGAGTTCGCCGGCGGTGACCTGGAGGTCCCGCGCGGGGAGCTGGCCCAGCTGCTCCACCGGCACAGCAGCGCCCGCGCCGAGTACGTCTTCGGCGACTCGATCACGGCGCTGGAGGAGAGCCCGGACGGGGTCCGGGTCGCCTTCCGGCACGGGGCGCCGCGCGAGTTCGACCTGGTGATCGGCGCCGACGGGCTGCACTCCACCGTCCGCCGGCTCGCCTTCGGCCCCGAGCAGCGCTACGTCCGCCACCTCGGCTACCACGCGGCCACCTGGCAGCTGCCCAACGACCTCGGGCTGCCGGTCGGCGGCATCGGCCTCAACGTCCCCGGCCGGCTGATGTCCGTCGGCGCCGACCACCGCGACCCGAGCCGGGCCGGTGCGTTCTGCCTCTTCGCCTCGCCCGAACTGCACTACGACCGCCACGACCCGGCGCGGCAGAAGGAGCTGGTCCGGGCCGCCTTCGCGGGCCTCGGCTGGCGGGTGCCGCAGCTGCTGGAGAGCCTGGACGCCGCCCCCGACCTGTACTTCGACTCGATCAGCCGCGCCGACGTCCCCGCCTGGTCGACCGGTCGGATCGCCCTGATCGGCGACGCCGCCTGCGGCGCGACCATCGGCGGCATGGGCACCGGAACGGCGGTGGTGGCCGCGTACGTCCTGGCGGGCGAGCTGGCCCGGGCCCGCGGCGACCACCGGGCCGCCTTCACGCGGTACGAGCAGCTGCTGCGCGGCTACGCGCAGGGCTGCCAGAAGGGCGGCGACCGCACCGGTCCGTTCCTCGCGCCGCGTACGGCCACGGGCCTGCGGTTCCGCAACGCGCTTCTCAACCGGCGCTGGGCTCTGGAGAAGATGCTGGAGCTGGGCAAGCGGGTCAGCAGCGTCGAGCTGCCGGACTACGAGCGGGAGCTGTCCCGTGGGCCGAGGGTCGCGGCCTGAACGGGAGCGCTCGGGGCGGAAGGGGGATGAGGCAAAGGGGATGGGCAAAGGGGATGGGGACAAGGGGACGAGGCGCGGGGCTCAGTGCGGTGGGTCGATCCGGGCGCCGTTGTCGAGCAGCGCCTCCACCTGGACGGCCGCGCGGGCGGGGCGTTCGACGGCCAGGGTGCGGTCAGGTGCGGGGCGGTCGGCGGACCAGCCCGAACCCTTGACGGTGAGCCGGGTGACCCGGCGGCTGCCCGCCGCGAGCACGAACTCCGTCCCGTGCGGGGAACGCCACCAGGTCCAGGCCACGGCGTCCCGCTCGAAGCGGCCGCAGGCCCGGCCCGATCCGCCACCGGTGCGCTGTGGGCCGCGGGCGCCCGGCAGGACGACGGCGGTGGCCGCACTGCCCGCACCGTCCCAGCGGTCGGCGCGCAGGCAGACCCAGGAGGCCGAGCCGGCGTTCTGCGGCAGCGGCTGGACGGCGAAAGCCCAGAGGTTCAGCAGTTTGACGCCCGGTGTGCCGTCCGGGACGGCGCAGCCGGCCCGTGACCAGGCCTGCAGCGCGTCCTGGGCGGTCGCCTCGCGCGGCTCGCGGTCGGCCTGGGTGCGGTCGGGTGGTGAGCCTTCCGGCTGGGGGCGCTCCGGTGGCGGGGCGTAGGTGAGATGTGTGGGGATCAGGCCTCCCAGGTCGGCCAGCAGGAAGGCGGACTTCTCGGCCTTCTCGGCGACCACGGGGGACGAGTGCAACTGGAGCAGGGCGGCGCCCTGGCAGTCGGCGGGCCCGCCGGCCGGGACCGGGGACGTGAGGCCGTCGGGGTGCTCCAACGGGCGGGCGGGGGTGTCGGGCCGGTCGATCCGGCGGGTCTCGGCGGAGTCCACCCAGGGCGCCAGCAGGTAGCGGACGGTGGCGCCCTGACGGCGCAGGACCACCGCGCCCGCCGTGGTCAGGTCCGCGTCGTCGGCCCGGGCGAGGTCCAGGCCGCCGTCCCGGCCGTCCTGGCGGTGCTGGTCGCCCTGACCGTCCTGACCGTTCGGGTTGTCGGTGTAGCGGGCGATCCGCTCGCCGTCGGAGAACACCACCACGCCGGTGCCGTCCACCGTCCCGGCGAACAGCAGGTGCGCGGGCGCTGCGGGCGGACCGGCGTCCGTACCCGGCTCGGCGTGGGTCCGGTTGCCGGGCCGGGCCCAGGCGGCCAGGGCACGGCCGAGCAGCGCGCCGTCCTCGCGCCGCTCGCCACGGGCGGGCCAGGCGGTGAAGTCGACCCGGCTGGTGTGCTGCCAGGCATCGGGGGCGACCCGGACCAGGTGGGACGGGTCGGTGTCGGTGCCGGTGAGCGGCACCGTCGTCGGACGGCCGGGCGCCGCCGGGTGCGAACCGCCCAGCACGCCCGCCGTGGTGGTGAGGCCGAGCACGCCGACCGCGAGCGCGGCCGTCAGCGTACGGCGCCGGCGCAGCAGGTCGGTGGGCTGCACCCGGACGGCACAGGGGTCGAAGGCCGGCGGCAGCGGATCCGGACCGGACGGCACCTGCCCGGCCACGGCCACCGCCACCGCCGGGTGCGCCACTCCGGCCTGCCGCAGCACCTCGGCGGCCCGTTCCACGCTCAGCCCTTCGACCGTCCGCAGGGCGAAGGCCGCCCTGGCCGGGGCGGCGAGCGCGGCGAGCGCGTGGTCGAGTTCCGCGTCCCCCTCGCCGCCGTGCGGGGTGAACAGCCGCAGGCCCCAGACCCGGGGCGTGAGGAGACGGGCGGCCGGGCGCGGCCGGAGCGCGGCGCGCAGCACCCGCAGGCGCAGCGCGGCGTAGTCCGGGTCGTCCGGGGTGTATGGGGTGTCCGGGGTGTCCATGGACCCCGGGACGTCGGACGGACCGGGTGCGGACTTGCGGACGGCGGTTCGGTCCGTGCGGGCCCAGCGGGTGGGCAGGGCGCGCTGGACGGCGGCGTGCGCGGCGAGCACCCGGGTGTGCCGGTCGCGGTCGGCCGGCAGCGCCAGGTACGCGAGCCGGACCAGCCGTCGGTAGTGGCGCACCAGCGAGGCCTCCGCCAGGGCCACCGGGCGCGCCGCGACGCCCCGGCGCAGCGCGGCCGTGCTCACCGTCCGTACTGCCAAGGGGCCCTCCCGGGAGCCGTGCCGCTGTCGTGGTGGACGGTCCAACGAGTCGATCATGTGATGGTTGCGCCGTCCGGGGTGATCGGCGGGCATATGACGGACGCGCGGCGGGCCACCGTCGGCAGGGCGTCCGGCGAGCGCCGGCGGCCCGCGCGGTACCGACGAGCGGCGGGTTGATCTCTTTGCGCCGCAGTCCGGGGATCCTCGCACGGGCTGTCGACAGCGAGGTCATGACGCGAGAAGGACCCGTTTCCGCAGGAGCTCAAAGCCGGCGCGACCGTACATCCGGCGCTTGAACGTCCTGATCCGGTTGACGTGGCCTTCGGCGACGCCGGAGTTCCAGGGGGGGTGAGCCCGTCGGGGGCGTGGTGTCGGGGCCGTGTGAGCAGGTCGGGGTCCAAGGTCCCACCCGTTCAGCCCCTTGGCCCCTGGCGGTCGCGGCCGCCACGGGCGATGCTGCCGGTACCGGCCGGGACGACCCGCATCCGGTCGGACCAGCCCTGTTGGACGAGGTGAACCGGCGTGCGGCATGCCACCGTCGAATCCGTGATGACCAGCCCCGTGGTCCTGGTCTCGCCCGAGACCGGATTCCGGGAGATCGTGACGCTGCTGAGCGAGTACGACATCACCGGCGTACCGGTGGTGGACCCGGAAGGGCGACCGCTCGGCGTGGTGTCGGAGGCCGACCTGCTGCGCACCCTGGCCGCGCAGGACGACCCGGCCAGCCTGCTGCCCGCGCCCGAGTCGGCGCAGGCGGGCCCGGACGGCGAGGTGACCGCGGCCGACCTGATGACGGCGCAGCCGGTCTGCACCACGCCCGGTACCAGCGTGGTCGCGGCGGCCCGGCTGATGAGCCGGCACGGCCTGAAGCGGCTGCCGGTGCTGGACGAGGAGGGGCGGGTCGTCGGCATGGTCAGCCGCGGCGACCTGCTGCGGGTCTTCCTGCGCGAGGACATGGTGATCCGGCGGGAGATCGTCGAGGAGGTGCTCGGCCGGATCGACGGGGTCAGCCCGGCGGAGATCGGGGTGGAGGTCACCCAGGGGCGGGTGGTGCTCAGCGGCACCGTGCCCGAGCCGTACCTGGTGCCGATCGTGCTCAACCTGTGCCGCTCGGTGGACGGGGTGGTCTCGGTGACCGACCGGCTCGGGGCCGGAGGCGCGGCACCTGTCGGCTGACCGGCCGCTGACCGGCCTCGCCATCCTCGAATCGCACGTTCGTCCCGGACCCGAACGATCCACTTCGCATACTGCGGAGGGTATCGGGTAACTCACCCTGTGTGCCTGGCGGTGCGGACTGCCGGGACGCCAGCGCTCCGGGGAGGCGGCCGTGGCAGTCGTGTTCGACGCGGACTTCACTTCGACCAGGCAGTGGATCGCCGGGCGCAGCAGCGCCTATCCCCGGATGGGGCCGACCAACCGGAGCGACCACAAACTCGACTACCTCAGCCGCGACTACTGCCCCGACGGGCAGTTCACGGCGGTCAGGCGGCACAGTGGCGGGCTGTGGAGCTGCAGTCTGCTGACCACCGAGGGCAGTCCGGACGGCTTCCAGCTCCGCGCCGGGGACGTGCTGTCGGCGAGTGTGACACTGCCCGTCGAGCTGGGTGCCTGGCCGGCGATCTGGACCTGGCGGGACGGCGGCAACGAGGTGGACGTCTTCGAGTACCACCCCGACAACCCGGACCTGCTGGAGATCTCCAACCACGTCCGCGGCGGCTTCCGGTACTGGCACGGTGCGAGCGCCGGGATCGGGCCGGGGGCGACCTTCGGCCTGCGGGTGGTGCTCGGCGCGAACTCGGTGGACTGGTACGTGGAGGACGAGCTGGTCTACGCGGACCTGCACGGGGTCGGGTCCGCGTGGCACGCGTACCTGATCGTCAACATGTCGGTGGCGGACGGGACGTATCACGACCGGCCGCCGTACGGCGGGCCGGACCGGCTGAGCTGGGTGTGCCACAGCCTCCAGGTCGAGCGCTGAGGGGGCGGGCGCGGGCGGGTGCGGGTGCGGGTCGGTAGGAGAGGGCGGGCGGGGGTCCGGGTGGCTACGGTTCCTGGGGCGCGAAGGAGGCGGTGATCGGGCCGCGGGGGGTGTACCCGCCGCGTGCGTCGACCGGGGTGAGCAGGCCGCGGGGGCCGTGCGAGCCGTACGGGTTGTACGGGTCGTGTGGGTCGTGCGAGCCGTGCGGGCCGTGTGATCCGTGCGGGTCGGAACGCTGGAACCAGACCGCCCGGCGGAACGGGCCGATGTGGGCCGGGTCGGCCACGTACAGGTCGTCGCGCGGGGCGCGCTCGTTGCCCGGGGCGAGCGCCGCGTCCACGGCGCGGTCGGCGATCGCGCGCAGCAGCGCGGTGGCGGTGGCCTCGGCGGCCGCCGGTGCGATGGCCAGGGCCGTGAGCTCGGCCCAGAGCGCGGTGGCGACGTAGCCGATGGGGGAGTGGCCGAGCGCCGGGTGGGGGCGCGGGTCCGGGTGGCGCCGCAGCACCCCGGCGGCGGCGAGCTGCTCGGGAGAGCGGTCGCCCTCCGGCGGGTGGAAGGTCATGGGCGGCTGGTGAGCCGTGGGCCGCTGGGGGTGGAACGCGGGCGGCGGGTGGTGGGTCACCAGCGGCACGCTACCCCGTGGGCCCGGGAACGGTTGCCGGAACGTTTTCTCAGCTCGCCCTCACACGGCTTTCACCGTCGGCGGGAGCACGATGGTGGTAGGCGCTGCTCACCTCGGCGGGCCCCGATGGGGCCGGAGGAGGAGGTCCTGATGAGGCACTGGCACGGGCACGGCCACTACGTGGGTGGCTGGGGCGTGGGGCTGATGGCGTTCGGGACGCTGATGTTCCTGGTGATCGTCATTCTGCTCGCCGTGGCCCTGTTCCGCTACGTCACGCGCTCGCGGCAGCCGGTCCCGCCAGGTCGTGCGGCTTCCGGCGCCGGTGGACCCGGGGTGGGCGGTCCGCACGGCTGGGGCCCGGTGGGGCAGGGGGGCCAGGGAGGCCAGGGGGTGCCCCCGGAGCAGCTGCTCGCGGAGCGGTTCGCGCGGGGCGAGATCGACGCGGAGGAGTACCGGCACCGACTGGACACGCTGCGTTCGGCGTTCGGGCCGGGCTGAGACTTATTCCGGGGGCGACGGACCGGGCACTACTGGGTTT
>NZ_JBHVET010000055.1:0-20591 GCF_042802135.1 Kitasatospora sp. NPDC057512 | reverse complement strand
GCGTTCGCGCTCCCGGCACCGGCGGTGCTGCTTCCGGAGGCTTGCGCGCGGGCCTTCCCGTGGTTCCCCCCGGGGGTCTTCCGGCGGCTTCCCCGGCGGCTTTCCCGGCGCGCCCGCCGGGGGTTCCGGTGCGGTTCCGCCGCCCGTCGGCAGCCCCGTGACCTGCGCGTCAATCGGACATTGATTCGCTTCTGATCGACTGCGAGCACCTTGGCTGGGGCGGTCCTCACCGGCCGCCACCACCCGTCGTGCCCCAAGCAGTGAAGAGAGTCCCATGCCGATCCACCTGGTGCCCCAGCCCGTCCACACCGTGCCCGCCCAGGGCCAGTCCGGAGCCGACTCGCTGGGCGGGGACGCGTACGCGTACGGACAGGTCGTGGACGACGAGCCGGCCACCCCGCGGTTCGCCGGCCTGCGCCTGGTGCACGCCGCGCTGCGCCGGGACCTCGCCCGGCTGCCCAACGCGCTGCGGCTGCTCCAGCCCGACGAGGACGACAAGGGCGAGGCGCTGCTGCGGCACTGGAACTTCATCACCGCCATGCTCACCTGCCACCACGAGCAGCAGGACACCCGGCTCTGGCCGATCGTGCGCCGCTTCGCGCCCGAGCTGCGGCTGCTGCTCAACTGGCTGGAGGACGACCACCACAACCTGGACCACTCCTTCACCCGGGTCACCACGCTGGTGCGGATAGCGAGCCGGGACACCGGCAGCGCCTGGCCGGTCGCGTACGCGATGGAGGACCTGGCGGCCCGGCTGGAGACCCACCTGCGGATCGAGGAGCGGCAGCTCCTGCCCCGGATGGAGCGGGTGATCGCCGACGGCTCCCGGCTCGGCGGGCTGGGCGAGCTGCTGGACCTGCTGCGGCTGGCCGACGGCCCGGGCGTGGCGGACGCGCTGGCCTGGCTGCTGGAGGGCGTGGAGCCCGCGCTGGTCGAGCGGCTGCTGGCCGAGTGCGACGACGACGTGGCCCGCAACTGGCCGCACTGGCACGCGACCTACCAGCGCTGCACCTCGCCGCTGTGGGGCCCGGTGGACGGCCCGGTCGGCGGCACCGGTACCGGCTTCGGACCCGGCTTCGGCGTCGGCGGCCTGGGGAGCGTCGCCGACTGACCCAGGGGGCTCTTCGCGGGCCGTTGATCTACGCGCGTGGCATGAGCCTCCGGTACGGGCCTCCGGCATATGCTCGAAGGCTCCGGGAGTCGGGTGGTCCGTCAACTCCCAGTGCCTCATGGTGGATTGGGCCCGTCACCACCAGGCGCAGGCCGCTCCGCCGGCTCCGTTGGCCTACTCCGGCAGGCGGTTGAGCCACTCCAGCGGTGCGACCCGGATCGCCGTGTGCGGCGAGCCGTCCCACTCCGCCGGAAGCCCGACGGCCTCCAGTGCGGCGACCACCGCCTGCCCGACCTCCACCGTCCGGCGTTCCGAGACCTCGGCCGCCTCCTCCCCGGCGCGGAACCCGCCGTAGCGCAGCATCAGCCCCCGGCCGGCGGCCGCCGCCTCGGTGTCCTGCTGGTGGAAGAAGACGAAGCCGACCGAGTCCTCCCCGGCCTCGCCGCCGATCTCCGCGTAGCCGCAGCCCGCGCAGCAGGTGAAGTCCATCGCCGCGACGATGCCCTGGTCCTCCAGCGCGTCGAAGGCGTCCGCCAGTCGGTCCACGTCGGTGGTCTCCGGCCAGGCCGCCTGCTCGGCCAGCCGCGCGGCCCACAGCGGAGCGACGATCCGCTCCGCCTCCTCCTGCGTCAGCCCCTGGTCGTCGAGGTCCTCGACCAGGGACTCGGCTATCTCGTCCGGCTCCTGGAAGCCGCACCGGATCAACTCGCGGGCCCGCTCCTGGACTTCGCGCAGCACGTCGGGGGTGAGAACCGTCTCCTCGGTCATGCCCGCATCCTCGCACCCGCCACTGACACCGACGGCCGGGAGCGGGGGGCCGGGGAGCGGCGCTTCGCCGCGGGCCGCCGTCCTGCTACCGTCCCGCCGGTGACCTCCCTGCTGCAACCACCGCTGATCACCCGGCTGCTGGCCGCCGAGCGCATCCTGGTCGCCGGGGCCGGCGGCGGATTCGACGTGTACGCCGGGCTCCCGATCGCCCTCGCCCTGCGGGCCGCGGGAAAGGAGGTGCACCTGGCCAACCTCTCCTTCTCCCACCTCTACGGCCTGCCCCTCGACGTCTGGGTGGAGCCCGACGTGGCCCGGATCGGACCGGACACCGCCGCCCCCGAGGGCTACTTCCCGGAGCGCACCCTGGCCCGCTGGCTGAACCGGCACGGCATGCCCGACACCGTGTGGGCCTTCCCGTCGGTGGGCGTGCAGCCGCTGCGCGAGGCCTACCGCGCGCTGGTCGGCCGCCTGGGCGTGGACGCGGTCCTGCTGGTCGACGGCGGCACCGACATCCTGATGCGCGGCGACGAGGCGGGACTCGGCACCCCGGAGGAGGACATGGCGAGCCTGGGCGCGGTGGCCGGCCTGGACGAGGTGCCCGAGCGGCTGGTCGCCTGCCTCGGCTTCGGCATCGACGCCCACCACGGCGTCAACCACTCCCTGGCGCTGGAGAACCTCGCCGCGATCGACCGGGCCGGCGGCTACCTCGGCGCCTTCTCCATCCCGCGCGACAGCCGGGAGGGGGTGCTCTACCTGGACGCCGTCGAGCACGCCCGGGCCGCCTTCCCGGAGCACCCCAGCATCGTCAACGGCTCGGTGGCGGCGGCGCTGCGCGGCGAGTTCGGCGACGTCCGCTTCACCGAGCGGACCAAGGGCGAGCAGCTCTTCATCAATCCGCTGATGACGCTCTACTTCGGCGTCACGGTCGAGGCGCTGGCCGCCGAGCACCGGTACCTGGACCGGCTGGAGCACACCGTGGTGACCCGCCAGATCGCCACCGTCATCGCGGAGTTCCAGGACGAACTGCCGCGCCAGCGGCCGCCCCGGCAGTTCCCGCACTGACCCGGGGCGCCCGGGCGCCTGGGCGCGCGGGGCCGCGGGTGGGGCCGGTCAGAGCGGGGCGAGCCGGAACTCCAGGTTCCCGAACCGCACCTGGTCGCCCGGCCGGACCCGGACGCCGCCCGCTATCCGGCGCCCGTTCACATGGGTGCCGTTGGTCGAGCCGAGGTCGTACAGCACCCAGCCGTCCTGCTCGTGCCGCAGTTCGGCGTGGTTTCGGGACACCGAGGGGTCGTGCAGCCGCAGCCCCGAGCCGGGAAGCCGGCCGATCGTCAGCTTCCCGGCCCCCGAGTGCGGCAGGCTCAGCCCCGGCAGCCGCTCGGTGCGCCAGGCCCGGCCCAGCCGGTCGCCGAAGGCGGAGATCCGCCCGACCGTCCGCAGCACGAAGCGCTCGACCGGCCCGCCGGTCGGCAGCCCGGCCACCGCCGCGTCCAACTCGCCCCGGCTGGTGGCCCGCAGGACGATGTCCATCCGGCCGAGGAAGGTGTCGTGCGAGAGCCGCCCGCTGCCCGCGCCGTCCCGCAGCAGCCCGAGCGCCTCCTCCCGCTCGGCGTCGGAGGGCCGGACCGCGCCGGTCGGCCCGGCCGCGCCGGCGGGGAGCTCAGGAGGCGTCATGGCCACATTGTCCGCACGGCCGATTCCGGCTGTCCAGATCACGCCGGGCGCGGGCGCGGGGTTCGTACGTCACGGCAGTCCAGACGCCCTCTCCGGCCGGGCGGTTCCGCGCGTTTCCGGGCCGCCGTACGGGCCGTACGGGCCGTTCCGGGTCGCCGTGCCGACGGACCCCGGCTGCCGTACGGGCCGTCAGGCCTTGCGGGCGGCGGCCAGGATCTTCTCCGTGGTGTGCAGGAAGCGGGAGGTGACCGCGCCCCGGTAGGCCTTGCCGAACATCTCCTTGGTGACCCACTTGCCGTCCTGGAGATGGACCACCACGTAGGCGGCCCCCGGATCGGCGCCGAGCACCTCGACGTCGCCCTTCGGCGAGCGGTGGGGGAGGGCGAGCTCCTCGGGCAGCGGCTCGGAGAGGAAGGCGACGACCAGCCGGACGTCCGGCGTCACCTCGACGCCCCGGAACGGCTCGGCGGCGAGCAGGCCGGCCACCTCGTCCACCGTCCGCAGCAGCACCGGCACCGGGTACCCGAGGGCCTGTTCCAGGTGCTCCTCGATCCGCCGGGTCAGTGCGGCGCGGTCCGGCTCGGCGGTGGTGAAGAAGACGTTGCCGCTCTGGATGTAGGAGCGGACGTTCTCCAGCCCGAGCTCGGCGAAGAGGGCCCGCAGCGGCTCCATCCGCACCGTCCGGCCGCCGACGTTGATGGCCCGCAGGAAGGCGATGTACGTGGTCATGGTGGTCACCCGGCCAGTCTGGCACCGGCCACCGACAGCGGCCCGGCGCTCCCGGCCCGCCGACCGCCCCTGCCCCGCGTCCGCTCCACCGCCCCCGCCCGTCCGGTCGCCCCCGCCCGTCCGGTTGCCCCCGCCCGTCCGGTCGTCCGCGTCCGGCGGTTGTCGGTGCCGGGTGCCAGACTGGCGCCATGGCTACCTGGCAGGATTTCGAGCACGAGGCCCCCGACCTGGCGCCCCTGGTCCGGGCCCGGTTCGAGGCGAACAAGCACCACGTCCTGGCGACGCTGCGCAAGGACGGATCGCCCCGGGTGAGCGGGACGGAGGTCGACTTCGTCGGCGCCGACCTGTGGATCGGGTCGATGTACGGCGCGGTCAAGGCGCGTGAGCTCCAGCGCGACGCCCGCTTCGCGCTGCACGCGCACCCGGGGGACGAGACCATGGCCGGCGGGGACTCCAAGGTCTCCGGCCGGGCGGTGGAGGTCACCGACGAGACCGAACTCGCCGCCTTCGCCGCCGATCTGCCCGAGCCGCCGCCCACCCCGTTCCACGCCTTCCGGCTGGAGCTCGACCAGGTGGTGCACACCGCCCTGGAGGGCGACCACCTGCTCGTCTTCAACTGGCACCCCGGCCGGCCGGTGGAACGGATCCAGATCCACTGACCGGACGACCCGGACGGCCCGGCAGAGTCGGCCGGGTCGTTCAGGTCGTCCAGGTCGGCCGTAACCGCCCTACGGCAGAACGGACTTGAGGGCCTCCGGAGTGCGGGCCACGACGGCGTGCCCGTCGTCCGCGGTGATGATCGGGCGCTGGATCAGGATCGGGTGCTCGGCCATCGCCGCGATCCAGCGGTCGCGCGAACCCTCCTCCCGGGGCCAGTCCTTCATCCCCAGGTCCTTCGCGGCCTGCTCGTCGGTGCGGGTGATGTCCCACGGTTCCAGGCCCAGGCGCTCCAGCACCTGCACCAGTTCGGCCGCGGTCGGCGGATCCTCCAGGTAGCGCCGCACGGTGTACTCGGCCCCGGCGCCGTCCAGCTCGCCGAGCGCGGTCCGGCACTTGCCGCACCGGGGGTTGATCCAGATCTCCATGCCGGCCACCCTACCGAGCCGCCCGCGCCCGCCCCGGCGACCGCCGCGCCCGGCCGCCCTCTTCCGCCCCTCCTGCGGACCCGCCCGCCGACCCGTCCCCGCCCCCGTCCCGTTCCGCCGCACGCGATCCGATCCGTACGGGAACTCCGCCCCGCCCACCGGCGGTTGACCGGTCAGGAAGTGTGAGCTCGGGAGGGGAGCACCGGATGGACGGCGCGGCGATCATCGAACAGCTGATGACCACGGAGGTCAGGACCGATCCGTACCCGCTGTACGCGAGGGCCCGCGAGCTGGGCCCGGTGGCCCCGGCCGGGGACGGCATGTTCGTGGTGACCGGCTACGCGGCGGTCAACAAGGTGCTGCGCACGCCCGCCTTCGGCGTCGCGACGGCCGAGATGATGGCCGGCCTGGCCCCCGAGTACGCCGTGCACTCCTCGCTCGCCCTGCTCGGCCGCTCGATCCTCCAGCGCAACGCCCCCGACCAACCGCGGGTCCGCTCGCTGATCGCCTCGGTGTTCACCGCCCGCCGGGTCGCCGCGCTGCGCCCGGCCGTGGAGGCGGCGGTCGACCGGCTGCTGGAGGGGATGGCCGAGCAGGGCGCCGACGGTTCGCCGGTGGACTTCATGGACGCCTTCGCCTTCCGGCTGCCGGTCGGGGTGATCTGCGAGCTGCTCGGCGTCCCCGAGCAGGACCGCTACCGCTTCCGCGGCCTCGCCTCCGACCTGACCATCGCGCTGGAGATCATCCAGGACCTGGACGAGCTGGCCGCCGCCGACGAGGCCGCCGACGAGCTCGCCGGCTACTTCACCGAGCTGGCCGCCGAGCGCCTGGCCCGTCCGCAGGACGACCTGGTCACCGACCTGGCCCGGATCGCCGCCGCCGACGACGAGCGGCTCTCCGCCCGGGAGCTGCTGGCCAACCTGGTGCTGCTGCTGGTGGCCGGCTTCGAGACCACCACCAACCTGCTCGGCAACGGCCTGGCCCTGCTGTTCCGCCACCCCGAGGCGGCCGCCGGGCTGCGCAGCGGCGCGATCACCCCGGCCGGGTTCACCGACGAGGTGCTGCGGTTCGACTCCCCGGTCCAGGCCACCGGGCGGGTCGCGCTGGAGCCGGGCCTGGTCGTCGAGGGCCTGCCGATCCCGCCCGGCAGCGGGCTGACCCTGCTGATCGGCTCGGCCAACCACGACCCGGACCGCTACGAGCACCCCGAGGTGTTCGACCCGACCCGCGCCGACAGCCAGCCGCTCAGCTTCGGCGGCGGCACCCACTTCTGCCTGGGCTCCCAGCTGGCCCGGATGGAGGCCGAGGTCGCGGTGCCCGCCCTGCTCGACCGCTTCCCCCGGCTCGCCCCGGGCGGCGTCCCGACCCGGCGCGACCGCCTGGTGCTGCGCGGCTACGAGACGCTGCCGGTGACCGTCCGCTGACGCTCCGCTCCCGGGGGCCGGGGATTGGCTCCTCCGGCCCCGGGGACCGGGACGTTCGGCCATTCGTGGCAGGGGTGTCCGTGGTGGAGCATGGAGGGACCGAACCGGCCGATCCGGGCGGATCGCCCGGAACGGCCGCCTGCCAGGAGGTCCCGCCGTGCGCACAGCACCCCGCCCGCCGCGTCCCGCGGCGCTGGAGCCCAGGGCGCCGCGGTGGGTGCCCTGGCTGCCGGTGCTCCTGCTGGTGCTGGACCTGGTCGCCGAGGCCGTCGTCCCGGACGCCGTCGCCGCCGGCTTCCTGCTGACCGCGCTGCCCGTGGTGGCCGCGTTCAGCTACGGCCCGGTGCTGACCGCCGTCACCACGGCCGGCTCGCTGACCCTCCAGCTCGTCCTGGCGCTGCGCGCGGGCCACGTCGACGAGCAGCACCACGTCTGGGTCTACATCGCCACCCTGCTCTCCGGCGTCATGGGCACCGCACTGTCCTGGCAGCGCACCCGGCAGAACCGCAACCTGCTCCAGGCCCGTACGGTCGCCGAGACCCTGCAGCGCACCGTGCTGCGCGCGGTGCCCGAGCGGGCCGGCGGGCTGCGGGTGGCCGGCCTCTACCGCTCGGCCCAGGCCGACGTCCTGGTCGGCGGCGACCTGTACGAGGTGTGCGACACCCGCTTCGGCGTGCGGGTGCTGCTCGGCGACGTCCGGGGCAAGGGCCTGGCCGCGGTCCGCACCGTCGCCGACGTCCTCGGCGCGTTCCGGGCGGCCGCGTACGACACCCCCGGGCTGGTCGACCTCGCCGACCAGCTGGACCGCGCGGTGCTGCGCGACGCCGCCGACCGCGGCGACGACGAGCTGTTCGCCACCGCCGTCCTGCTCCAGTACCGGCCCGGCTCGGACTGCGTGGAGATCGTCAACCGCGGCCACACCACCCCGCTGCTCCTCGGCGGCGGGGGCATATCCCCGGTGTCCTGCGCCGACGAGCTCCCGCTCGGCCTCGGCCACCTCGGCCCCGCCGACGAGCGCAGCAAGGCGATCGCCGTCGCGCTGCCCCCGGGCCACACCGTCCTGCTCTACACCGACGGCGTCAGCGAGGCCCGCGACACCACCGGCGCCTTCTACCCGCTGGCCCCCCGCCTCGCCGCCCTCGGCACCACCGCCCCCGACCGGGTGGTCTCCTTCCTGGCCCAGGACGTCCACCGCTACGCCGGCCTGCTCGCCGACGACCTCGCCGTCCTCGCCCTCACCCCCGACACCCCGTAGCCCCGCCCCACTCCCACGGCCTCGCGAACAGCTCCGCCCGCTCCCGCGCGCGGCGCGTGTGCGGCAGGCCCGACGGCAGCGACCCCCACAACCCGAAAGGGACCGGCGCCGCCCGGCACCGGTCCCTGGTCCGCACCCGAGGGTCGGCGAGGCTCCTACAGGTCGTAGTAGAGCTCGAACTCGTGGGGGTGGGGGCGGAGGGCGATCGGGGCGATCTCGTTGGTGCGCTTGTAGTCGATCCAGGTCTCGATGAGGTCCGGGGTGAAGACGTTGCCGGCGAGGAGGTACTCGTGGTCGGCTTCCAGGGCCTCCAGGACGGCGGGGAGGGAGGAGGGGACCTGGGGGACGTTGGCGTGCTCCTCGGGGGCCAGCTCGTAGAGGTCCTTGTCGACGGGCTCCAGCGGCTCGATCTTGTTGCGGATGCCGTCGAGGCCGGCCATCAGCATGGCGGCGAAGGCCAGGTAGGGGTTGGAGGCCGGGTCCGGGGCGCGGAACTCGATGCGCTTGGCCTTGGCGTTGGAGCCGGTGATCGGGATGCGGATCGCGGCGGAGCGGTTGCGCTGCGAGTAGACCAGGTTGACCGGTGCCTCGAAGCCCGGCACCAGGCGGTGGTAGGAGTTCACCGAGGGGTTGGTGAAGGCCAGCAGCGAGGGGGCGTGCCGCAGCAGGCCGCCGATGTAGTAGCGGGCGGTGTCGGAGAGTCCGGCGTAGCCCTGCTCGTCGTAGAAGAGCGGCGAGCCCTCGGTCCACAGGGACTGGTGGACGTGCATGCCGGAGCCGTTGTCGCCGAAGATCGGCTTCGGCATGAAGGTGGCGGTCTTGCCGTTCCGCCAGGCGACGTTCTTGATGATGTACTTGAACAGCATCAGGTCGTCGGCGGCGTGCAGCAGGGTGTTGAACTTGTAGTTGATCTCGGCCTGGCCGGCGGTGCCGACCTCGTGGTGCTGGCGCTCGACCTCCAGCCCGGCCTTGGCGAGCTCCAGCGACATCTCGGCGCGCAGGTCGGCGAAGTGGTCGACCGGCGGGACGGGGAAGTAGCCGCCCTTGTACTTGACCTTGTAGCCGCGCACGTCGCCCTCGGCGGCGCCGCTGTTCCAGGCGCCGGCCTCCGAGTCGATGTGGTAGAAGGACGCGTTGGCGCTGGTCTCGAAGCGGACCGAGTCGAAGACGTAGAACTCGGCCTCGGGCCCGAAGTACGCGGTGTCGGCGATGCCGGAGGAGGCCAGGTAGGCCTCGGCCTTCCTGGCGACGTTGCGCGGGTCGCGGCTGTACGCCTCGCCGGTGACCGGGTCCTGGATGAAGAAGTTGATGTTGAGGTGCTTCTCGGCCCGGAAGGGGTCGAGGCGGGCGGTGGCGAGGTCCGGCACCAGGGCCATGTCGGACTCGTGGATGGCCTGGAAGCCGCGGATCGACGAGCCGTCGAACATCAGGATCTCGGACGGGTCGAAGGTCGCCGCAGGTACGGAGAAGTGCTGCAAGACGCCCGGCAGGTCGCAGAACCGGACGTCGACGAACTTCACGTCGTTGTCCTGGATGTACTGCTTCACTTCGGCGGCGTTGTTGAACATCCATCCTCCTCGGCGTGCGAATTGGGCTCACCATAGGAATGGGTCGTTTCCAGCCGGTGACCCGCTCGTTTCCTAGATGTTAACCACGGTCGCCCGGCGGGCGGCAAAGACGTACGGGACGGTACAAATCACCCCGCCCAGCTGCGCACCCTTCCGCAAGTGGTCTGGACCACTTGGAAAGGCGCCGGGATGACGATTCACCCGGTCGGGGGTGATGCCCCGACCGGAGGGGAGCCGGTGGCGGTGCGACCCGTCAGCCCGGTTAGTGTGGATTCGTGGACACCAGAGAAGCGTTGGGATCGTGGATCGACGGCCCCCGGGCGGCCGCCGAGAAGATGGGCGCCGACTTCGGCCACCGCGGCGAGCGCCTCGGGCTGCCCAAGGAGGGCCCCGGCTCGATCGCCGGCCCCGGCCGCCGGATCGGCGCGCTGTTCGTGGACGGCTGGCTCGTCGCCCTGATCTCGTACGGGCTGATCGCCCGCGGGGACCAGGCCGAGGCCAACCTGTGGACCAGCCCGCTGTACTTCCTCGTCGCGGCCCTGATGCTGTCCACCACCGGCACGACGGTCGGCAAGCGGCTGTTCGGCCTCCGGGTGGTCCGCCTGGACGGACGCCGCGCGACCATCCCGCAGGTCCTGCTG
Organism: Kitasatospora sp. NPDC057512; assembly: GCF_042802135.1. Lineage (NCBI taxonomy): Bacteria > Bacillati > Actinomycetota > Actinomycetes > Kitasatosporales > Streptomycetaceae > Kitasatospora > Kitasatospora sp. NPDC057512. The sequence continues at coordinate 10,336 of NZ_JBHVET010000055.1, read as the reverse complement.
CGCACCCTGCTGCTCTGCCTGGTGGTGCCGCCGCTGGTCTGGGACCGCGACACCCGCGGCCTGCACGACAAGGCGGTCGGCACCGTCGAGGTCCGGATCTAGCACGGTCCGGACAAGTCCGGCAGCGGATGCCGGATCCCGGATGTCAGATGCCGGACGACGCCGAAACGGCCCCGCTGAGGAATCAGCGGGGCCGTTCTCGTGTCGTGAGGGGCGGGGGGAGGGTCAGCGGGCCTGGCCGCCCTTGGGCATCCGGGCGCCCTTCGGCATCGGACCCTTGGGGATCGGCGCCTTGGAGAGCAGGTCGCCCAGCGCGCGCAGGCGGTCGTTGGTCTCGGTGACCTGGGCGGCGGTGATGGCGCGGGGCAGGCGCATCAGGTGGATCTGGAGCTTCTTCAGCGGGATCTCGCCCTCGCCGTTGCCCACCACGATGTCGTGCACCGGCACGTCGCCGACCACACGGGCCATCTTCTTCTTCTCGGAGGCCAGCAGCTGGCGGACCCGGTTCGGGTTGCCCTCGCCGATCAGCGCGATGCCGGCCCGGCCCACGGCGCGGTAGACCGCGTCCTGGCTACGGGTGACCGCGACCGGGGTGCTGTTGGAGCTCCAGCCGCGCCGGATGTTGTTCAGCACCGCCGCGACGGCGCCCGGCTGCCCCTCCATCTGCCCGAACGCGGCGCGCTCGGCCCGGCGCCCGAAGACGATCGCCATGGCCAGCACGGCCACGATGAAGCCCAGGATGCCCAGGTAGACGGGATGCTCGATCGCGAAGCCGATGGCGAGGAACACGCCGAAGGTCAGCAGGCCGACGCCGGCGATGATCAGGCCGATCTTGGTGTCGACCTTCTTGGTCATGGTGTACGCCAGACGGATCTGCTTCAGCCGTCCGGGGTTCTCGGATGTTTCCCTCGCCATAACGCTCATGGTACGTGGCACGGGTACGGGATATCCAAGCCCGGGTACCCGTTCGCCCCAACCGTGACCCGCGTGCCGGTGCGCCGTCGCGCACAGCGACGCCGTGGGCTCACCTCCGTGGCGTGGACCGGGCCGCCTCCGCGTCGTCGTGCCGGCGGTCCGCCGCGTACCGGCGGTTCTCGCACACCGCCGCCCACGCGTTGCGGCGCGCGTGCTGCTGGCCGGGAGCCAGCAGGACGCTCTCGGCGTAGCGCAGTGCCACTCCGACCGATCGGATCCGCATCCGCATCCGCATGCCGAACAGCTCCTCTCCGGGCTGATGGGGGGCCGAGTCGGGTGAGGCGGCCGAGCCGGCCGAGCCGGCCGAGGTGGCCGAGGTGGCCGAGAAGAATCGAACGCTCACCAGGCGTCCAGCGTCCCCACCCCGTGTTACCAGCCCGTGACCAGGTCGTCAAAGCGTGGTGAAACCGAAAGGGCGGAGCCGAAGCTCCGCCCTTCCCGTGGCTCGAACGGCCCGGTCGGCTCCAGCGGCCCGATCGGATCCAGTGGCCCGAACCGGTCAGGAGACCGTCAGACCGCGGCCTGCTCGCGCCGCTCCAGCGCCTGCCGGTACAGCCGGCCGGCCCGGTACGAGGACCGCACCAGCGGGCCCGACATGACGCCCGCGAAGCCCAGCTCCTCGGCCTCCTGCTGGAGCTCGACGAACTCCTGCGGCTTCACCCAGCGCTCCACCGGGTGGTGGCGCAGCGAGGGGCGCAGGTACTGGGTGATGGTGATCAGCTCGCAGCCGGCGCCGACCAGGTCGGCCAGCGCCTGGCTGACCTCCTCGCGGGTCTCGCCCATGCCCAGGATCAGGTTGGACTTGGTCACCAGCCCGGCCGCGCGGGCCTGGGTGATGACGTCCAGCGAGCGCTCGTAGCGGAAGGCCGGGCGGATCCGCTTGAAGATCCGCGGCACCGTCTCGACGTTGTGCGCGAGCACCTCGGGGCGGGAGGAGAAGACCTCGGCCAGCTGCTCGGGCACCGCGTTGAAGTCGGGGATGAGCAGCTCGACGCCGGTGCGGCCGGCCGCGCGGTCGGCGGTCATCGCGTGCACCTGGCGCACGGTCTCGGCGTACAGCCAGGCGCCGCCGTCCGCCAGGTCGTCGCGGGCGACGCCGGTGATGGTGGCGTAGTTGAGGTCCATGGTCACGATGGACTCGGCGACCCGGCGCGGCTCGTCGCGGTCGAACTCGGCGGGCTTGCCGGTGTCGATCTGACAGAAGTCGCAGCGGCGGGTGCACTGGTCACCGCCGATGAGGAAGGTCGCCTCGCGGTCCTCCCAGCACTCGAAGATGTTGGGGCAGCCGGCCTCCTGGCAGACCGTGTGCAGCCCTTCCTTCTTCACCAGCGACTGGAGGGCGTTGTACTCCGGGCCCATCTTCGCGCGGGTCTTGATCCACTCGGGCTTCCGCTCGATGGGGGTCTCGCTGTTGCGGACCTCCAGGCGGAGCAGCTTCCTGCCGTCGGGCGCGACAGCGGACACGTGCGACTCCTAGAACTAGACGGGGTACCCCCAGGGTACGCCTGTGGTTGTACGGCCTTCGTCGGGCCTGTTGCCCTGCAATCGCAGGGCAACATGGCTACCGGTCGGTAGATTCCCAGCGGCTGCCGGGATTTCCGAGAGCCGTCAGGACATGGGCGGACGGCCATCGGGCCGTCAGGACACATCAGGGCAGGTGCCCGGCGGTGCGCCGGAGCCGGGCGGCGGGGCTCAGCGGCTGAGCGCCGGCTCCGGCAGCTCGGCGAGGACGGCCGCCAGGTGCCGCTCGACCACCGGTGCCGCCTCGGCGGCGGACAGCCCGCGCCGCAGCTCGCCGGTGAGCGAGGCCACGCCCGCGTCCCGGATGCCGCACGGCACGATCTTGTCGAACCAGGTCATGTCCGGGTCGCAGTTGAGGGCGAAGCCGTGCATGGTCACCCCGCGGGCGACCCGCACGCCGATCGCGGCGAGCTTGCGGTCGTCCCCGCGCTGGCCGGCGTTGGAGGGCGCGTACTCGGGGCCGGCCAGGCGCGGGTCGATGCCCAGCGGCAGGCCCATCCGCAGGGTCAGCTTGCCGATGTCCACGACCTGCGCCGGGTCCACCACGGCGTCCGGGATGGACTCGCCCAGCACCCAGACCCCGCTGCGGCCCTCGACCCGGGTGGAGTCGATGCCGAACTCGCCGGCGGTGCGGATCAGCGCCTCCTCCAGCCGGCGGACGTAGGCGATGACGTCGATCGGGTCGGGCAGCTTGACGATCGGGTAGCCGACCAGCTGGCCGGGGCCGTGCCAGGTGATCTCCCCGCCGCGGTTGACCTCGACCACCGGGGTGCCGTCCAGCGGCAGGTCGGCGGGGTTGGTGCGCTTGCCCATGGTGTACACCGACTGGTGCTCCAGGAGCAGGACGGTGTCGGGGATCTCGTCCGCGACCCGCAGCGCGTGCAGCCGCTGCTGCTCCTCCCAGGCCTCCTGGTAGGGCACGGTCCGCTCACCTATGCCCATGCGAACAAAACGCACGTTCTCGCTCACCGCTGCCGCTCCTTGCCAGGCGTTCGAGACCAACCTCGCCACTGTACGCCCAGCCCGTCCGAACCCCTTCAGCCGCCTGCGAGCAGTGGCCCGCCCAGCAGCCCCGCCCCGCCCAGCAGCCCCGCCCAGCCGCCCCGCCCCGCTCAGCCCCCCGCGAGCAGCTGCAGCCGCAGCGCGAGCTGGAGCTCCAGCGACCGCTCCGGCTGGTTCCAGTCCCGCCCGAGCAGCGCCTCGACCCGGTCCAGCCGCTGGACCACGGTGTTCACGTGGACGTGCAGCTCGTCCTTGGCCCTGGTCAGGCTGCCGCCGCAGTCGAAGTAGGCGCGCAGGGTGCGGACCAGCTCGGTGCCGCGCCGGGCGTCGTACGCCAGCAGCGGGCCGAGCGTCGCGCCGACGAAGCCGTCCACGTCGTGGCCGTCGCCGAGCAGCACGCCGAGGAAGCCGAGCGCCCGGGCGGAGGCGCCCTCCCCGGCCCGGCCGAGCACCCGCAGCGCCCGGAGGCAGCGCAGGCCCTCGCCGTAGGAGGCGGCCAGCGCGGACGGCCCGGCGGCCGGGCGGCCCGCGCCGACGGTGACCGGGAACCCGGCCAGCCGGGCCAGCCGTTCGGCGGCCTGCCGGGCGGTCTCCTCGGGATCGCCGGCGCCGACCGCGCCGCCGCCTCCGCTGCCGTTCTCGACGGGCGTCAGCAGCACCACCGTCTCGGCGTGCTCGGCGCTGACGCCCCGGGAGCCGAACAGGTAGCGCCGGGCCGCGCCGGCCAGCCGTCCGCGCTCGTCGGTCTTCCCGTCGGCCGGCTCCGCGACCAGCACCAGGTGCGGCCGGGCGAGGTCGACGCCGAGCCGGCGGCCGCGGGCGGTGAGCCCGGCCGGGTCGCGCTCGGGGGCGGTCAGCAGGTCGGTGAGCAGGTCGCCGCGGATCCGGTTCTCGGTCTCGGCGACCGAGCGGCGCAGCAGCAGGAGCAGGGCGGTGACCACGCTGGCCCGCTCGAACAGCCGCCGGTCGGCGTCGTCGAGGTCGGGGCGGCCGCGCAGCACCATGGTGCCGAGCGCGTCGTGCCCGGCCAGCACCGCGCAGACCCACTGCTCGCGGTGCCGTACGGACCGGCCCTCGGCGCGGGAGGCGGCGACCGCCTCGGCCAGTTCGGCGGCGGGGGCGGAGCGTCCGGCCAGCGGCTCGCCCTCGGCGTCCAGGACCGCTATCTCCCCGCCCAGCAGGGCGGCGACGGCGGCGGCGACGTCCGGCACCTCGGCGCCGCGCAGCACCAGGTCGGTGAGCCGGTCGTGGGCCTGCTCGGCGCGCTGGACGGCGGCGGAGTGGGCCCGGACCAGCTCGTTGGCGGCGTTCAGCTCGGCGAGCGCGGCCCGGGTGTCGGCCAGCGACTTGGCGGTGTCCAGGGCGATCGCGGCGTGCGCGGCCAGCGAGCAGAGCAGCGCGACCTCGTCGGGGGAGAAGGCGCGCGGCGTGCGGTCGGCGGCGAACAGGACGCCGATGACCTGCCCGCCGAGCAGCAGCGGCACCCCGATGATCGCCACCAGGCCCTCGTCCAGCACGCCCGCGTCGATCGTGCCGGTGTGGTGGAAGCGCTCGTCGGTGCGGTAGTCGGGGGTGGCGTACGGGCGGGCGGTCTGGGCGACCAGCCCGCCCAGGCCGTGGCCGAGGCTGAGCCGCAGGGTCTGGAACAGGACGGAGACCGAGCCGTCGGTGACCCGCATGTACGTGTCGCCGGCGGCCTCGTCCGGCAGGGTCAGGTAGGCGGTGTCGGTGCCGAGCAGCATCCGGGCCCGGCGGACGATCGCCTGGAGCACGGTGTCCAGGTCCCGGGAGGCGGCGAGGTCCCCGGCGGTGTCGAACAGGGCGGTCAACTCGGCTTCGCGGCGCCGGTGTTGACGCAGGGTGCGGTGGACCCGCAGGGCCTGCCAGGTGGCGTCGTCGATCTCGGCGAGGACGGCGGCCGGCGCTCCGCGGCGGCGGGCGTCGGCCAGCACGTCGGCGAAGTCCTCGGTGGCGGCGCCGGAGGCGAGCAGGTCGAGCAGTCGCCGCAGCGCGGGCGCGGCGCTTTCCTGAGGGTGGTTCATGGTGCGTGCTGCCAATCGGCGTCGGTTCCGTCGGTTCCGAGAAAGCGCGATCGTACCGGCTCGGCCCTCAGGCGACGGCGGGCCTTCCGGTCGCGGCGGCGTCCGGCTCCGGGTCGTCCTGGCCCGCCTGCCCCTCGGCCTCCGCGAGGTCCAGGCCCCTGGTCTCCCGGCCGCAGAGCACCGCCAGTACGGTGATCGCCGCCGCGATGGCGACGTACACCGCGATGGGGGTGGCGCTGCCGTAGTCCTTGAGCAGCGCGGTGGCGATCAGCGGCGCCGGGGCGCCGGCCGCCACCGAGGAGAACTGGGCCCCGATCGAGGCGCCCGAGTAGCGCATCCGGGTCGCGAACAGCTCGGAGAAGAAGGCGGCCTGGGGCGCGTACATGGCGCTGTGGAAGACCAGTCCGACGGTCACGGCGGCGAGCAGCGAGCCGAAGGACCTCGTGTCGACCAGGCCGAAGAAGACGAAGGCCCAGGCGCCCACCCCGACCGCGCCCACCAGGTAGACCGGCCTGCGTCCGACCCGGTCGGACAGCGCGCCGAACAGCGGGATCAGCGCGAACTGGATCGCGGAGGCGATCAGTACGGCGTTCAGCGCGGTCTGCTTGGAGAAGTGGGCGTGGTTGACGGCGTACACGAGCACGAACGTCGTCATCACGTAATAGGAGATGTTCTCCGCCATCCGCGCGCCCATGGCCACCAGCACCTCACGCCAGTGGTTCCGCAACACCTCCACCAGGGGCGGCCGTTCGGGAGTCTTCCGGGACTGCTGCGCCGCCAGCGCCTGCTTGAACAGCGGCGACTCGTCCACCGCGAGCCGGATCCACATCCCGACCGCGACCAGCACCGCCGACAGCAGGAACGGCACCCGCCAGCCCCAGGCCAGGAACGCCGCGTCCGACTGCACCGACGTCATCAGTGACAGCACCCCGGCCGCCAGCAGGTTCCCGGCCGGCGCCCCGCCCTGCGGCCAGGACGCCCAGAACCCCCGCCGCCGCTGGTCCCCGTGCTCCGACACCAGCAGCACGGCGCCGCCCCACTCGCCGCCGAGCGCGAAGCCCTGCACCAGCCGCAGCGCCGTCAGCAGCACCGGCGCCGCGACCCCGATCGAGTCGTACGTCGGCAGCAGTCCGATCGCCGTGGTCGACCCGCCCATCAGCAGCAGGCTCACCACCAGCAGCTTCTTCCGCCCCACCCGGTCCCCGAAGTGCCCGAAGACCAGCGCTCCGAGCGGCCGCGCCGCGAAGCCGATCGCGTAGGTCAGGAAGGACAGCAGCGTCCCGGTCAGCGGATCGCTGTGCGGGAAGAACAGCTTCCCGAACACCAGCGCCGCCGCCGTTCCGTACAGGAAGTAGTCGTACCACTCGATCGTCGTGCCGATCAGGCTCGCAGCCACCACTCTCGGGAGTGAACTGCTCGCCGCCGTACCTCGTGCGGAGGTGCTCATGGCCACCACTTCCAGAACCAGGGGGGAGACGATGTCGCCACAAGGTAGGAAGCGGCCGACCCCGGGACTATGTGGGCAGCCCACACAGTCCCGGGGTCGAATGTGCCCGCTCTCCCTATGAGGGGGATGGCCGGGCCGCGGAGCGCCCGCCGCTCAGTGCGCCGTCCAGCCGCCGTCGACGGGGAGGCTGGCGCCGGTGATGTAGGAGGAGGCGGGGGAGCAGAGCCAGAGGGCGAGCTGGGCGACCTCGTCGGGTTCGATGAGGCGCTTCACGGCGGTGCGGTCGAGCATGATCCGCTCGACCACCTCGTCCTCGGGGATGCCGTGGGCGAGCGCCTGGGCGGCGATCTGCTTCTCCACCAGGGGCGTCCGGACGTAGCCCGGGTTGACGCAGTTGCTGGTGACGCCGTACGGCGCGCCCTCCAAGGCGACGGTCTTGCTCAGGCCCTCCAGCGCGTGCTTCGCGGTGACGTACGCGGACTTGAAGGCGCTGGCGCGCAGGCCGTGGACGGAGGAGACGTTGACGACCCGGCCCCAGCCCTGCTCGTACATGTGCGGCAGGGTGCGGCGCAGGATGCGGAAGGGGGCCTCGACCATGACGCGCTGGATGAGGGTGAAGCGGTCGGGCGGGAACTCGTGCACGGGGGCGACGTGCTGGAGGCCGGCGTTGTTGACGACGATGTCGGCGTCGTCCGGGAGGGCGTCCACGGCCCCGGGGTCGGCGAGGTCGGCGACGATCGCGCGGCCGCCGATCCGCTCGGCGAGCTCCTCGGCCGGGCCGGCCGCGAGGTCGACGACGTAGACCCGGGCGCCGGCCCCGGCGAAGGCCTCGGCGCAGGCCCGGCCGATGCCCGAGGCGGCCCCGGTGACCATGGCCGTGCGCCCGGCGAGCGGGCGGGCAGTAGAGGTGTCCATGGCCCAGAACGGTAGGAATCCGGCGGCCCCGCTCCCATGTGGCTGACCGCCACAGCATCCCGCGGGTCTGTGGCGTCGTCCGCCATGACGGCGACCCGCGGTCCGAACGGCGGATCGACCCTCGGAGAGGCCCTCGGGGAGGCCCCCGGAAGCACCGACGGTTCGGCCACGGAAGACCAAACCCCTCCCGGCCCCGCTTCCCCACAATGGGCGCGGTTGCTTCACCCGTTCGGTGGATTGCTCGGTCAGATCCACCCATAGCGCCCGAATGCTCGCTACATTCACGCCGATTCCCGACAGGGGGCGCCGCCCCAGGCCGCCGAAGTGCTGGTGAGGCCAGGTGCGACGTCCGAGAGGTGTTGACAGACATGCCCCAACGGCCTGCAACCGACAGCCCGGCGTACGGACCGCTCGACCCGCTCGGCCAGCACCGAGGTCCGGTCGGCCGGACCCTTCCGGACGCCCCCGACGCCATGACCGCCGACGCCCTGACCGCCGACACGCTGACGGCCGACGCGTTGACCACCGACGCGTCGACCACCGACACGTCGACCGCCGACGCCCCGGACGCCGACGACCTGCGGCTGCCGGTGCAGGCCACACCCGACCGGCACGAGAACCCCGCCGCGCCCGCCCCGGCCCGCGGCGCCGGCCACTCCGGCCCGGCCCCGCAGAACGGCCAGCTCGCGGCGCTGATCGAGGAGGCCGGCTTCTCGCACGCGGGCCTGGCCCGCCGGGTCGACCAGCTCGGCCTGGAGCACGGCCTCGACCTGCGCTACGACAAGACCTCGGTCACCCGCTGGCTGCGCGGCCAGCAGCCGCGCGGCGCCACCCCGGCGCTGATCGCCGAGGTCTTCACCCGCCGGCTCGGCCGCCGCCTCACCGCCCAGGACCTCGGCCTGGACGCCTGCGCCCCGGTCTACGCGGGCCTGGAGTTCGCCGAGACGCCGCAGGAGGCGGTGGACATCGTGGCGAGCATGTGGCGCAAGGACAACGGCCCGCAGTCCGAGCTGCGCCGGATCGCCTTCACCCCGGCCGGCCTGGTCGTCCCCAGCCGGGACTGGCTGATCGGCCGCACCGACGAGCGGGTCGCCCGGGACGGCTCCACCCTGGCCCGGCCGGACACCGCCACCGGTCCACCCTCCGGGAGCGCCACCTCCGCGGCCATCACCGGTGCCCCGGTGCCGGGTGCGCCCGGCGCGTCCCCCGGGAGCCCGTTGCGCGGCCCGGCCCCCGGCGTCCCCGGGGCCCCCACGGCGCGCAGCACCGCCGGGACGACCGGCACCGCCCCCACCATCGGCCGGGTGCCGATCCAGAGCCGCCGGCCGCCGGTCGCCGTCGAGCCGCCGTACACCGACCCGGCCCGCGAGTCCCGCCCCACCCTGCGGGTCGGCCGCGGCGACATCGCCGCCATCCGCGCCGTCGGCGACCTCTTCCGCGCGCTCGACCACGCCTACGGCGGCGGCCACGCCCGTCAGGCGCTGGTCCGCTACCTGGAGAGCGAGGCCGAGCCGATGCTGCGCGGCCGCTACGGCGAGCAGATCGGCCGGGCCCTGTTCGGCGCGGTCGCCGACCTCACCAGGCTGGCCGGCTGGACGTCCTTCGACATCGCCGCCCACGGCCTCGCCCAGCGCTACTTCGTCCAGGCGCTGCGCCTCTCCCAGGCCGCGGGGGACCGCGCGCTCGGCGGCTACGTGCTGGTGACGATGAGCCAGCAGGCCGTCCACCTCGGCCACGGCCGGGAGGCGGTCCAGCTCGCCAGGGTCGCCCAGCAGGGCGTGGGCACCGCCGTGCCGCCGGTCGTCCAGTCGCTGATGCACGCCGCCGAGGCGCGCGGGCACGGCCTGCTGGGCGACGTCCGGTCCTGCACCACCGCCCTGGTGCGCGCCGAGCGCGCCCTGGCGGCGGCCCGGACGGGCGACGAACTGCCCTCCTGGGCGCGGTACTTCGACGAGGCCCAGCTCTCCGACGAGTTCGCCCACTGCTACCGCGACCTCCAGCAGTGGCGGACGGCCGCGCAGCACGCCGAGAAGTCGCTGCGGCTGCGCTCGCCCGCCTACGCCCGCAGCCGGATCTTCTGCCGCCTGGTGCTGGCCACCGCCCGGCTCGGCATGGGGGACCTCGACGAGGCGTGCACCATGGCCACCGACGCGCTGCGGGCGGCGGGGGAGATGCGCTCGGCCCGGTCGCTGGAGTACGTCCGGGACTTCCACCGCCGCCTCACCCCCTACCGCGGCAGCCCGGTGGCCCGCGCCTTCGAGGAGACGGCCCGGCAGGCGGGAGTGATCTGACGACGGAAGTGATCTGACGACGGGAGCGAACCGACCAGCGGAGTGCGTGGGAACCTCCCCCACGCACCCGGCCTCACGCACCCGGCGTACGGAGGCCCGGGCCTACCAGCTCTCGGCCCGGACCCTCGGCTGATCCGCGTCGG
>NZ_JBHVET010000054.1:0-20815 GCF_042802135.1 Kitasatospora sp. NPDC057512 | reverse complement strand
CCTTCGCCGACAGCAGCCGCGACAGCTCGGCCACCGACAGCTGCTCCACCGGCGTCCTCCCGCCCGTCCCGGCCGAGTGGACCACCGACGACAGCGCCGGTCCCGTCACGTCGATACGGCCCAGGAGTTCCGCCACGGAAGCCCGGTCGGCGACGTCACACGCCACCACCTCGACCGCCGAGCCGCGAGCCGCGATCGAGGCCGCCAACTCCGCCACACCGGCAGCACCCGCACCCGAACGGGACGTCAGCACCACCCGCGACGCACCACGATCCGCCACCCACTGGGCGGTGATCGCACCCACGCCGCTCGTGCCACCCGTCACCAGCACCGAACCACGCGGCGACCACGCCTCACGGACAGCCGGACGACCGGCACGCACCAACCGCCGCGCCACCACCCCACCCGCACGCACCGCCACCTGATCCTCGACACCCGCGAGAACCGACACCAGCCGAGCGCCGACACGGGCGTCCACCGTTGTCGGGAGGTCGATCAGACCGCCCCAGCGGCCCGCCAACTCCAGCGCCGCCACGGCCCCCAGACCCCACACCTGCGCCTGCACCGGCCGCACCACATCACCCGCGACAGCCCGCACCGCACCCCGCGTCACCACCCACAGAGGAGCGGACACACCGAGCCGGCCAAGCTCCTGAACCAACGCGAGCGTGTCAGCACCACCACGCGACACCCACGGGAACGCCTCCTCCGGCGACTCGTCCAGCGCCAGCAGCGACACCACACCCCGCAGATCACCGAGCGCGGTCACGGTCTGACCGATCCGCTCAGGACGGTCGGCGGTGACGACGTCGGCACCGTGATCGGCCAACACCTTCGCCACAGCGCCCGCATCGGGGCCCTCCCCGACCAGCAGCCACGTCCCGGACAGCACCCCGCCGGACTCACTCACCGGCGCCCACGACACCCGGTACCGCCAGTCCGCAACGGCCGACCCGGCCTGGCCACGGCGCCGGTAGTCGGCCAGCGCCGGCAACACCTCGCCCAACCGGTCGCCGTCGATGTTCAAGGCCGCCGCCAGGCCGTCGGCGTCGCCGCCCTCGACCGCCGCCCAGAACTCGGCGTCGACAGCGGAGACCTCGGCAACCTCGGCCACCGCCTCGGGCCAGTAGTGACGGTGCTGGAACGCGTACGTCGGCAGGTCCACGACCGTGCCGCCGCCCAGGAGCCCGGCCCAGTCGACGGGAAGGCCCCGCACATAGGCCTCGGCGAGCGAGGTCAGCAGTCGCTGCGCGCCGCCCTCGTCGCGCCGCAGCGTGCCCACCACGACCGGGGAACGGTCTTCCAGGCTGTCGCCGATCGCCGGGGTCAGCACCGGGTGCGGCGAGACCTCCAGGAACACGCCGTGGCCTGCGTCGCCGAGGATGTGCACGGCGCGGTCGAACTCGACGGTCTCGCGCAGGGACGCGTACCAGTAGTCGGGGTCCATCTCCGGGCCTGCGAGCCACTCGCCGGTCAGCGCCGACACCATGGGGACGCGGGCCTCGGTCGGCGCGATGCCCTGGAGAACCGAGAGGATCTCCTCTCGCAGCTCGTCCACGTGCGCGCTGTGCGAGGCGTAGTCCACCGGGATCATCCGGGCGCGCGGCGAATCCCCACAGGAGTCGGCGAGTTCGCGCAGTGCGTCGGCGTCGCCGGAGACGACCGTCGCCGACGGGCCGTTCACCGCCGCGATGGACAACCGGGAACCGTACGAAGCGGTCCGCGCCCGGACACCCTCCACCGGCTCCGCGATCGACAGCATCCCACCGCGACCGGCCAGCACCTTCAGGGACTTGCTCCGCAGAGCAACGACCTTGGCGGCGTCATCGAGGGAGAGAATCCCGGCCACAGCGGCCGCCGCGATCTCACCCTGCGAGTGCCCCACCACCGCATCGGGAGCAACACCGGCCGCCTCCCACACCGCAGCGAGCGACACCATCACCGCCCACAGCGCCGGCTGCACCACATCGGCGGCCTCGAAACCATGAAGGCCCGCCAGAACATCGTCCAACTGCCAGTCCACGTAAGGCTTCAGAGCCTCAGCACACTCCGCCAGCCGCGCCGCGAACACCGGCGACGACTCCGCCAGCTCACGCCCCATGCCGACCCACTGACTGCCCTGACCGGGGAAGACGAACACCGTCCGCCCCACACCAGCGGCCGCCACCGACCCCGTGACCACACCCGCCGCCGGCTGCCCCGTGGCCACCGCCGCGAGACCCGCCGCGAGCTCACCCCGCTCGCCGCCGAGCACGACGGCCCGGTGCTCCAGCGCCGCACGCGTCGTCGCGAGCGACCACGCCACATCACCGACCGCCAACTCCGGCCGCGCCAGCACGTGTTCACGCAGTCGACCCGCCTGGCCGGCCAGCGCGGTCGCGCTACGACCGGACACCACCCACGCCTGAACCCCGCTCTCCACCGTCGGGGCGGGAGCCTGGTCGCTCGCGTCGGTCGCGGTCGGGGCCTCTTCGATGATCACGTGCGCGTTGGTGCCGCTGATCCCGAAGGCCGACACACCCGCCCGGCGCGGCCGCTCGCCCGCCGGCCACTCCACCGCGTCCTGGAGCAGACGGACGTTCCCCGTCTCCCAGTCGACATGCGAGGACGGCTCGTCGGCGTGCAGCGTCTTCGGCAGCACACCAGCCCGCAGCGCCAGCACCATCTTGATCACACCGGCCACACCCGCGGCCTGCTGCGCGTGCCCGATGTTCGACTTCACCGAACCCAGCCACAACGGCCGGTCCCCGAAACGCTCCTGGCCGTACGTCGCCAGCAGCGCACCCGCCTCGATCGGGTCGCCCAACTCCGTACCCGTCCCGTGCGCCTCGACCACGTCCACGTCCGCCGCCGAGATCCGGGCGTTGGCCAACGCCGCTCGTATGACCCGCCGTTGGGCCGGGCCGTTCGGCGCCGTGAGACCGTTCGACGCGCCGTCCTGGTTGATCGCGCAGCCGCGCACCAGGCCCAGGATCCGACGGCCCTTGCGCTGCGCTTCGGAGAGCCGCTCCAGCACGAGCATGCCCGCGCCCTCGCCGATGCCCATGCCGTCGGCGCTCTCGCCGAAGGCCTTGCAGCGGCCGTCGGAGGCGAGCGCCCGCAGGCGCGAGAAGCCGACGAACTCGCCCGGGTCGGCCATCACCGTCACACCGCCGGCGAGGGCGACGTCGCACTCGCCCGATCGCAGGGCCTGCACCGCCTGGTGCAGCGCGACCAGGGACGACGAGCACGCCGTGTCCACCGTCACCGCCGGGCCCACCAGGCCCAGGGAGTACGAGATCCGGCCGGACAGCACGCTCAGCGCGTTCCCGGTGATCAGGTGGGCCTGGGCGCCCGCCTCGCCGCTCGCGGCGCCGATGTAGCCGGAGGAAGCCGCGCCGACGAAGACGCCGGTGGCCGAACCGTGCAGCGACTTCGGGTCGATGCCGGCCCGCTCGACGGCCTCCCAGGAGGTCTCCAGCAGGAGCCGCTGCTGCGGGTCCATCGCCAGGGCCTCGCGCGGGCTGATCCCGAAGAATCCGGCGTCGAACTCCGCCGCCCCGCTGAGGAATCCGCCCTCGACCACGTAGGTCGAGCCCTCGGCGTCCGGGTCCGGGTCGAAGAGCGCGTCGATGTCCCAGCCGCGGTCGGCCGGGAACGCGCCGATCGCGTCCCCGCCCGCCGCCAGCAGGTCCCACAGCTCCTCGGGCGTCCGGACACCGCCGGGGTAGCGGCAGGCCATGCCGACGATCGCGATCGGATCGGTCGACACCGCCGCCGCTGCCGTCACGGCCTGGCTCTCGTCCGCGTCCGTGCCGAACAGTGCGGCCAGGATCTCGTCCGCCAGCGCCGAGGCGCTCGGGTGGTCGAAGATCACCGTGGACGGCAGTCGCACGCCCACGGCCGCGTTGAGCCGGTTGCGGAGCTCGACGGCGGTCAGCGAGTCGAAGCCCAGCTCGCGGAACGCCCGGCTGGCCACGATCTCGTCCACGGAGTCGTGGCCGAGCACCGCTGCGGCCTGTGCCCGGACCAGCTCCACGACGGTCCGGCGCCGCTCGGCGGCCGACAGGCCCGCCAGGCGCGCGGCGAACTCGCTGCGCTGCTCATCGACCGTACGGGGGGCGGTGTCCTCCTGCGCCTCCGGAATGGTGTCCAGCAGCGGGCGCGGGCGGGCGGCCGTGAAGACCGGCGCGAACTTCTCCCACTCGACGTCCGCGACCGCGATGAACGTCTCGTCGTCCGCGAGGACCTCTCCCAGCGCCGTCAACGCCCGCTGCGTGTCCAGGAAGTTCATACCCTGCCGCAGCAGCCGGTGCGGGGTCACCCGACCGGGAGCCTGGTCCATCACCGCGTCCACCGCGTCCCAGTCACGGGTGTTCCACACGCCCCACGCGATCGAGGTGCCCGGCAGGCCACGGGCACGCCGGTCCTCGGCGAGCCCGTCCAGGAAGGAGTTCCCGGCGGCGTACGCGGCGTGGTCGTTGCTGCCCCACGTGGCGGAGATCGAGGAGAACATCACGAACTCGTCGATGTCCAGGTCCGCCGTCGCCTCGTCCAGGTGGACGGCGCCGGCCGCCTTCGCGCCGACCGCCAGGGCGAGCCCGTCGCGGTCGGTGTCCTCCAACCGTGCGAGGAACGGGGTGTTCGCCGAGTGCAGGACGGTGGACAGGCCGGGGCCGGATTCCTCGATCCGCGTCACCATGCCGATCACCTGCTCGCGCACCGACAGGTCGCACGACACGACCTCGACGGCCGAACCGGCCTGCGCCAACGTGGCCGCGAGCGCCGCCACCCCGGGCGCCGACGGACCGGAGCGCGAGGTCAGAACGACCCTCGGCGCACCGTGCTCGGCCAGCCACGGACCGAGGACCACGCCGATCGCACCCGAGCCGCCGGTCAGCAGGACGGTGCCGCGCGGCGACCACTCCTCCGACTCCACCTGCCGAGCCTCCGCCCGCACCAGGCGGCGCAGGAACACGCCCGAGGGCCGGACGGCGACCTGGTCCTCCCGGCCGTCGGCGAACACCCCGACCAGACGGGCGGCGGCATCGGCGTCCAGCACCGGCGGCAGGTCGACCAGACCGCCCCAGCGGTCCGCGTGCTCCAGACCGACCGTGCGACCGAGACCCCAGACCTGGGTCTGCACCGGGCTGGTCGTCACCTCGTCCGAGCCGACGGCCACCGCACCACGGGTCAGCACCCACAGCGGAGCCGTGACCCCGGCCCGGCCCAATGCCTGCACCAGCTCGACGGTCTCCGCCAGCCCGCGCTGGACCAGCGGGTGGTCCGCCAGCGGCGTCTCGTCCAGGGCCAGCAGCGACACCACACCGGCCACGCCCTCGGCCGGCACCGCGTCAAGCTGCTCCGGGCCCGCGGCCGTCACGACCTCGGCGCCCTGACCGGCCAGCGCCTCGGCGACCGTCGCCGCGTCGGGGCCGTCGCCCACGACGAGCCAAGTGCCGGACAGGGCCGCCGGGCCGCTCGCGGCGGACGGCTGCCAGGTGATGCGGTAGCGCCAGTCGTCCACCGACAGCTTCGCCCGCTCCACCGCCGGGGCCTCGGGCCAGTAGCGCCGCCGCTGGAACGCGTAGGTCGGCAGCGCGACCGCCGTCCCGCCGCCGAGCACCGACGCCCAGTCGACGGGGGCGCCCTGGACGTAGGCCTCGGCGAGCGACGTCAGCAGACGCTGCGCGCCGCCCTCGTCGCGCCGCAGCGTGCCCACGACGACCGGGGAACGGTCCTCCAGGCTGTCACCGATCGCCGGGGTCAGCACCGGATGCGGGGACACCTCCAGGAACACACCGTGCCCCGCATCGCCGAGGATCCGCACGGCGCGGTCGAACTCCACCGTCTCACGCAGGGACGCGTACCAGTACGCCGGGTCCAGCTCCGGGCCCGACAGCCACGCACCGGTCAGCGCGGACACCATGGGGATACGGGCCTCGGTCGGCGCGATGCCCTGGAGAACGGCCAGAATCTCCTCGCGCAGCTCGTCCACGTGCGCACTGTGGGACGCGTAGTCCACCGGAATCATCCGGGCACGCGGCGAATCCCCACACGAGTCGGCGAGTTCGCGCAGCGCGTCGGCGTCGCCGGAGACGACCGTCGCCGACGGACCGTTCACGGCCGCGATGGACAACCGGGACCCGTACGAAGCGATCCGCGCTCGGACACCCTCCACCGGCTCGGCGATCGACAGCATCCCACCTCGACCGGCCAGCACCTTCAGGGACTTGCTCCGCAGAGCCACCACCTTGGCGGCGTCTTCCAGGGAGAGAATCCCCGCGACGGCCGCAGCGGCGATCTCGCCCTGCGAGTGCCCCAGCACCGCGTCGGGAGCGACACCGGCCGCCTCCCACACCGCAGCGAGCGAGACCATCACCGCCCAGAGCGCCGGCTGCACCACATCGGCGGCCTCGAAACCGTGCCGACCCGCCAGCACATCGTCCAACTGCCAGTCCACGTAAGGCTTCAGGGCCTCGGCACACTCGGCCAGCCGCGCGGCGAACACCGGGGAGGACTCGGCCAGCTCACGCCCCATCCCGACCCACTGACTGCCCTGACCGGGGAAGACGAACACCGTCCGCCCCACACCAGCGGCCGCCACCGACCCCGTGACCACACCCGCCGCCGGCTGCCCCGCGGCGACGGCCGTCAGCCCCGCCACCAGTTCATCCCGGTCCGCACCGAGCACGACGGCCCGGCGCTCCAGCGCCGCACGCGTCGTCGCCAACGACCACGCCACATCGCCGACCGCCAACTCCGGCCGCGCCAGCACGTGTTCACGTAGCCGATCCGCCTGACCGGCCAGCGCCGCGGCGCTCTGACCGGAGACCGGCCAGGCCGACGCCCCACCGGCGAACACCGGAAGCTCCTGGGCTTCCCGCGCCTCGGATTCGACGGCCGCCGGGGCCTCCTCCACGATCAGGTGGACGTTCGTACCGCTCACACCGAACGCCGACACACCCGCCCGGCGCGGCCGCTCACCCGCCGGCCACGCCACCGACTCGCTCAGCAGCCGCACGTTCCCGGACGTCCAGTCCACGTGCGAGGACGGCTCGTCCGCGTGCAGCGTCTTCGGCAGCACCTCGTGCCGCAGCGCCATCACCATCTTGATCACACCGGCCACACCGGCCGCGCACTGCGAGTGCCCGATGTTGGACTTGACCGACCCCAGCCACAGCGGCCGGTCGGCGGCGCGGTCCTCGGCCTGCCCGTAGGTGGCCAGCAGCGCCTGCGCCTCGATCGGGTCACCGAGCGTCGTGCCGGTGCCGTGCGCCTCGACCACGTCCACGTCCGCCGCCGACAGCTGGGCGTTGGCCAACGCGGCGCGGATCACCCGCCGCTGCGAGGGACCGTTCGGCGCCGCCAGACCGTTCGACGCACCGTCCTGGTTCGCCGCGCTGCCACGGATCACCGCCAGCACCTGGTGCCCGTTGCGCCGGGCATCGGACAGGCGCTCCAGCAGCACCATGCCCGCGCCCTCGCCCCAGCCGATGCCGTCGGCCTCCTCCGAGAACGCCTTCGACCGACCGCTGGACGCCATACCGCCCTGACGCCCGAACTCCATGAACGCACCCGGCGACACCATCACCGCGACACCGCCGGCCAGCGCCATCGAGCACTCACCCGACCGCAGCGCCAGGATCGCCTGGTGCATCGCCACCAGAGACGACGAGCACGCCGTGTCCACCGTCACCGCCGGACCGGTCAGGCCCAGGCAGTACGAGATCCGACCCGACGCGACCGCCGACACCGCGCCGATCAGCCGGTAGCCGTCCAGGCTCTCGTCCTCGACGGGCAGGACCGAGCTGTACCCCGACGTGTTCGCTCCGATGAACACACCGGTCATCGAGCCGTGCAGCGACTTCGGGTCGATCCCGCCGTGTTCGATGGCCTCCCACGAGGTCTCCAGCAGCAGCCGCTGCTGCGGGTCCATCGCCAGCGCCTCACGCGGACTGATCCCGAAGAACCCCGCGTCGAACTCGGTCGCGTCGTAGACGAACCCGCCCTGTCGCCGGTACGTCTGCCCTCGGCCGAACGCCTCCTCGAAGGCCTCCCAGCCGCGGTCGGCCGGGAAGGCGCCCACCGCGTCGACGCCGCCGGCCACCAGGTCCCAGAACTCCTCGGGCCCCGTCACACCGCCCGGGAACCGGCAGCCCGCACCCACGATCGCGATCGGCTCGCTCGACGCCGCAAGGAGTGCGCTGTTCTGCTGCCGGAGCCGTTCGGCTTCCTTGAGGGAGGTGCGAAGTGCTTCGACGAGCCTGTCGTTGGTCGTTTTCATGATCATGTGCTCCGAATCAACGAGGGCGTCAGGAGTCTTTGCCATCGAGGGCTATGCGAATGAGGTCTTCGGCGTCCATGCCGTCGATGGATGCCGTGTCCGTTCGACTGTTCGCGCCGTTGTCCTGGGCCGGGTCGGCGAGTTGCAGCAGCAGGTCCAGCAGGCCGGCCTGCCGGATGCGGGCCAGCGGGATCGCCGAGATGGTCTCCCTGAGGGCCAGCTCGTCCGCGTCACCCTCCGGAGCGGCCTGCTCCGGCATGAACTCGCGCAGGAGTTGCTCCGCGAGGGCGGTGGCGTTCGGGTGGTCGAAGACCATCGTGGAGGCCAGCTTGATACCGAGCGCCTTCGACAGGCGGTTCCGTAGCTCGACCGCTCCGACGGAGTCGAAGCCCAGCTCCTTGAACGCGCGTTGCGGCAGCACGTCGTCCGCCGAGTCGTGGCCGAGGACGGCGGCCGCGTGACCGCGCACCAGATCGGTCAGGACCTGGCGCTGCTCCGCGGCCGGCATTCCGGCCAACCGGCCCGCCCACGCGCCGACTTCCTCGGTCGTGGTGACGACGGCCTCGGCGGCCAGGACCTCCCGCACCTCGGGCAGATCGGCCAGCAGACGACTGGCCCGGTGAAGGGTATAGGTCGGCACGAACTGCGGCCAGTCGAAGCCGGCCACCACCATCGCACCCTCACCGGCGTCCAGGACCTGGCCCAAGGCCAGCATGCCCCGACGCCCGTCGATGCCCTCCATGCCGAACTCACGCAACCGCTCACCACCCGAGCTCGCGGCCATCCCGACACCGGCCCACAGGCCCCACGCGATGGAACTGGCCACCAGACCCCGGGCCCGGCGGTCCTCCACCAACGCGTCCAGGTGCGCGTTCGCCGCAGCGTAACCACCCAGGCCACCGCTGCCCCACACACCCGCACCCGACGAGAACAGCACGAACGCGTCCAGATCCCGACCCACCGTCAACTCGTCCAGCACCATGGCACCGCCGACCTTCGCCGACAGCAACCAGGACAGGTCCGAAGGCTCGATCTCCTCGACCGGCCGACGGTCACCGACACCCGCCGAGTGGACCACCGACGACAGCACCGGGCCCGTCACGTCGATACGGTCCAGCAGGCCCGCCACGGAAGCCCGGTCGGCGACGTCACACGCCACCACCTCCACCGCCGAGCCACGAGCCGCAATCGAAGCCGCCAACTCCGCCACACCGGCGGCACCCGCACCCGAACGAGACGTCAGCACCACCCGCGACGCACCACGATCCGCCACCCACTGGGCCGTGATCGCACCCACACCGCTCGTGCCACCCGTCACCAGCACCGAACCACGCGGCGACCACGCCTCACGGACAGCCGGACGACCGGCACGCACCAACCGCCGCGCCACCACCCCGCCCGCACGCACCGCCACCTGATCCTCGACACCCGCGAGAACCGACACCAGCCGAGCGCCGACGCGGGCGTCCACCGTTGTCGGGAGGTCGATCAGACCGCCCCAGCGGCCCGCCAACTCCAGCGCCGCCACGGCCCCCAGACCCCAGACCTGCGCCTGCACCGGCCGCACCGCATCGCCTGCGACCGCCCGCACCGCGCCCCGCGTCACCACCCACAGAGGAGCGGACACACCGAGCCGGCCAAGCTCCTGAACCAGCGCGACCGTCGCGGCCAGACCACCCGGAACCAGCGGGAACGCTTCCTCCGGGGACTCGTCCAGCGCCAGCAGAGAGACCACGCCCCGCAGGTCGGAGTTCGCGGCCACCGCAGCGGCGACGCCGTCCGGAGTCGAGCGGACGACCCGCGCACCCGGAAGGTCCAGCGCCTCCGCGACCGCAGCCGCGTCGGGGCTGTCCCCGACCAGCAGCCACGTCCCGGTCAATACCCCGCCGGACTCGCTCACCGGCGCCCACGACACCCGGTACCGCCAGTCCGCGACCGCCGACCCGGCCCGCTCACGGCGCCGCCAGTCGGTCAGCGCGCCCAGAGCGGCATCCGCCGGGTCCACCCCGAGCAGATCGGCGAGCGCGGTGGCATCACCACTCTCCACGGCGGTCCAAAAGCCCGCCTCCGCACCGGTGGCCACCGTGACGTCCGCGCGCTTGTGGTCCGCCTCCGGCCAGTAGTGGCGGTGGCGGAAGGCGTAGGTGGGCAGGTCCACCGTCGAGCCGCGGCCGAGCACGGCGGCCCAGTCGACCGGGAGCCCCTGCGCGTACACCTCGGCGAACGAGGTCAGCAGACGCTGGGCGCCGCCTTCTTCACGTCGCAGCGTGCCCGCGACGACCGGGGACAGCGCCTCCAGGGCGTCGCCGATCGCCGGTGTCAGCACCGGATGCGGGGACACCTCCAGGAACACACCGTGCCCGGACTCGCCCAGCAGGCGGACCGCCCGCTCGAACTCGACGGTCTCGCGCAGCGACGCGTACCAGTACGCCGGGTCCAGCTCGGAGCCCGCCAGCCACTCGCCCGTCAGCGCGGAGATCATCGGGATGCGGGCCTCGGTCGGCGCGATGCCCTGGAGAACCGAAAGGATCTCCTCCCGCAGCTCGTCCACATGCGCGCTGTGCGACGCGTAGTCCACCGGAATCATCCGGGCACGCGGCGAATCCCCGCACGACTCGGCGAGTTCACGCAGCGCGTCCGCGTCACCGGAGACGACCGTCGCCGACGGACCGTTCACCGCCGCGATGGACAACCGGGAACCGTACGAAGCGATCCGCGCTCGGACACCCTCCACCGGCTCGGCGATCGACAGCATCCCACCGCGACCGGCCAGGGCCTTCAGAGTCTTGCTCCGCAGAACGACGACCTTCGCCGCGTCCTCCAGCGACAGGATCCCCGCCACAGCAGCCGCCGCAATCTCACCCTGCGAGTGACCCACCACCGCATCGGGAGCGACACCAGCCGCCTCCCACACGGCGGCCAGCGAGACCATCACGGCCCACAGCGCCGGCTGCACCACGTCAGCGGCCTCGAAACCATGCCGACCGGCCAGGACGTCATCCAACTGCCAGTCCACGTAAGGCTTCAGGGCCTCGGCGCACTCCGCCAGCCGTGCCGCGAACACCGGCGACGACTCCGCCAGCTCACGCCCCATCCCGACCCACTGGCTGCCCTGCCCCGGGAAGACGAACACCGTCCGCCCCACCCCGGCAGCAGTCACCGAGCCGGTCACCACACCCGCCGCCGGCTGCCCCGTGGCC
Organism: Kitasatospora sp. NPDC057512; assembly: GCF_042802135.1. Lineage (NCBI taxonomy): Bacteria > Bacillati > Actinomycetota > Actinomycetes > Kitasatosporales > Streptomycetaceae > Kitasatospora > Kitasatospora sp. NPDC057512. Next base: position 9,349 of record NZ_JBHVET010000054.1, on the reverse strand, counting down.
ACCGCCGCCAGACGCTCCGCGAACTCGCTTCGCTCGCCGCCGAGCACGACGGCCCGGTGCTCCAGCGCCGCGCGCGTCGTCGCGAGCGACCACGCCACATCACTGACCGCCAACTCCGGCCGCGCCAGCACGTGTTCACGCAGTCGACCGGCCTGGCCGGCGAGCGCCTCGGTGTCCCGCGCGGACAGCACCCACGCCGGGACGTCACCCGACAGCACCGGCACGACGTTCCCGGTGTCACTGTCGACGGGCGCCTCCGCCTCGGCCGGCGCCTCTTCGATGATCACGTGCGCGTTGGTGCCGCTGATCCCGAAGGCCGACACACCCGCCCGGCGCGGCCGCTCGCCCGCCGGCCACTCCACCGACTCCTGGAGCAGACGGACGTTGCCCGTCTCCCAGTCCACGTGCGAGGACGGCTCATCGGCGTGCAGCGTCTTCGGCAACACCCCGGCCCGCAGCGCCAGCACCATCTTGATCACACCGGCCACACCGGCGGCCTGCTGCGCATGCCCGATGTTGGACTTCACCGAACCCAGCCACAACGGCCGGTCCCCGTAACGCTCCTGGCCGTACGTCGCCAGCAGCGCGCCCGCCTCGATCGGGTCACCCAGCTCCGTACCCGTCCCGTGTGCCTCGACCACGTCCACGTCCGCCGCCGACAGCTGCGCACTCGCCAACGCCGCCCGTATGACCCGTCGCTGGGCCGGGCCGTTCGGCGCCGTGAGGCCGTTGGAGGCGCCGTCCTGGTTGATCGCGCTGCCGCGCACCACGCCGAGCACCCGGTGCCCGTTGCGGCGGGCGTCCGACAGCCGCTCCAGCACCAGCATGCCGACGCCCTCGCCCATGCCCATGCCGTCCGCACCCTCGCCGAAGGCCTTGCAGCGGCCGTCGGCCGACAGCGCGCGCAGCCGCGAGAAGCTCACGAACTCGCCGGCGTCGGCCATCACCGTCACACCGCCGGCCAGCGCCACCGTGCACTCGCCCGACCGCAGCGCCTGCACCGCCTGGTGCATCGCCACCAGCGAGGAGGAGCACGCCGTGTCGACGGTCACCGCGGGCCCGTTCAGACCCAGCGTGTACGACACCCGGCCGGAGAGCACGCTCAGCGCGTTCCCGGTGATCAGGTGCGCCTGGGCCTCCGCCTCGTCGCCCAACACCCCGATGTAGCCGGAGGCGGCCGCACCGATGAACACGCCGGTGGCGGAGCCGTGCAGCGACTTCGGGTCGATGCCGGCCCGCTCGACCGCCTCCCAGGAGGTCTCCAGCAGCAGGCGCTGCTGCGGGTCCATCGCCATCGCCTCACGCGGGCTGATCCCGAAGAACCCGGCGTCGAACTCCCCGGCGCCGCCGAGGAATCCGCCCTCCACGACGTAGGTCGAGCCCTCGGCGTCCGGGTCCGGGTCGAACAGGCCCTCGACGTCCCAGCCGCGGTCGGCCGGGAACGCGCCGATCGCGTCCCCACCCGCCGCCAGCAGGTCCCACAGCTCCTCGGGCGTCCGGACGCCACCCGGGTAGCGGCAGGCCATGCCGACGATCGCGATCGGATCGGTCGAGGCCGGCTGCACCACCACCGGGGCGTTCTCCTCCGAGACGCTCCCGAACAGCATGGCGAGGATCTCGTCCGCCAGCGCCGAGGCGCTCGGGTGGTCGAAGATCACCGTGGACGGCAGCCGGACGCCCACGGCCGCGTTCAGGCGGTTGCGCAGGTCCACGGCGGTCAGCGAGTCGAAGCCCAGCTCACGGAACGCCCGGCTCGCCACGATCTCGTCCGCCGACTCATGGCCCAGCACCGCGGCCGCCTGCGTCCGCACCAGCTCCACGACGGTCCGACGCCGCTCGGCGACCGACAGGCCCGCCAGGCGCGCGGCGAACTCGCCGCGCTGGTCATCGACCGTACGGCCGGGGGCGGTGTCCTCCTGCGCCTCCGGAATGGTGTCCAGCAGCGGACGGGGACGCGCGGCCGTGAAGACCGGCGCGAACTTCTCCCACTCCACATCCGCGACCGCGATGAACGTCTCGTCGTCGGCCAGGACCTCGCCGAGCGCCATCAACGCCCGCTGCGTGTCTAGGAAGTTCATGCCCTGCCGCAGCAGACGGTGCGGGGTCACCCGGCCGGGAGCCTGGTCCATCACCGCGTCCACCGCGTCCCAGTCACGGGTGTTCCACACACCCCACGCGATCGACGTCCCGGGCAGGCCCCGGCCGCGCCGGTCCTCCGCGAGCCCGTCCAGGAAGGAGTTCCCGGCGGCGTACGCGGCGTGGTCGTTGCTGCCCCACGTGGCGGAGATCGAGGAGAACATCACGAACTCGTCGATGCCCAGGTCCGCCGTCGCCTCGTCCAGGTAGGTGGCCCCGGCCGCCTTCGCGCCGAGGGCCGCCGCCAGGCCTTCGTGATCCGTGTGCTCCACCCGCGAGAGGTACGGCGTGTTCGCCGAGTGCAGGACGGTCGACAGGCCGGGACCGGTGTTCTCGATCCACGAGACCATCGCCGTGACCTGCGCACGCTCCGTCAGGTCGCAGCTGACGACCTCGACAGCGGATCCCCCGTTCGCCACGGCGGCGGCCAGCGCCGCCACGCCGTACGCCGACGGGCCGGAGCGGGAGGTCAGGACGACCCTCGGCGCACGGTGCTCGGCCAGCCACGGGCCGATGCAGACGCCGATCGAGCCGGTGCCGCCGGTCAGCAGGACGGTGCCGCGCGGCGACCAGCCCTCCGACTCCACCTGCCGGGCCTCCGCCCGCACCAGCCGGCGCAGGAAGACACCCGAGGGTCGGACGGCGACCTGGTCCTCCCGGCCGTCCGCGAACACGCCGACCAGACGGGCGGCGGCATCGGCGTCCACCACCGGCGGCAGGTCGACCAGACCGCCCCAGCGGTCCGCGTGCTCCAGGCCCACGGCCCGGCCCAGACCCCAGACCTGGGTCTGGGTGGGGCTGGTCGTCACCTCGTCGGCCGCGGCCTGCACCGCGCCGCGGGTCAGCACCCACAGCGGAGCGGTGACCCCGGCCCGGCCCAACGCCTGCACCAGGTCGAGGGTGTCGGCGCTTCCGCGCGGAACCCACCCGAACTCGGTGTCCGGCGACTCGTCGAGCGCGAGCAGCGACACCACGCCCTGGACATCCGCACCGGCGACGGCCTCGCCGAGGCCCGCCGGCGTCGTCCGCGCGACCTCGGCACCACAGCTCGCCAGCGCCTCGGCCATCAGACTGGCGTCCGGCGCGTCCCCGACCAGCAGCCAGGTCCCGGACAGGACCGCCGGGCCGCTCATGGCGGACGGCTGCCAGGTGATCCGGTAGCGCCAGTCGTCCACCGACGCCCTGGCCCGCTGCGGGGTGCGCGGCTCCGGCCAGAACCGCTGGCGCTGGAAGGCGTACGTCGGCAGGCCGACACTCTCACCACCACCGAGCACCGTCGCCCAGTCGACCGGAGCGCCCTGGACGTAGGCCTCGGCGAGCGACGACAGCAGGCGCTCGGCGCCGCCCTCGTCGCGCCGCAGCGTCCCGACCACCACCGAGCCGTCGACGTCCTCGACGACGTCGCCCACCGCACCGGTCAGCACCGCGTGCGGGGACACCTCCACGAACACCCCGTGCCCGGAGGCACTCAGGATGCGGACCGCCCGCTCGAACTCGACGGTCTCCCGGAGCGAGGCGTACCAGTAGTCGGGGTCCATCTCCGGGCCCGACAGCCACGTGCCCGTCAGCGCCGACACCATGGGGATCCGGGCCTCGGTCGGCGTGATGCCCTCAAGCACGGCGAGGATCTCCTCGCGCAGCTCGTCCACGTGGGCACTGTGGGACGCGTAGTCCACCGGAATCATCCGGGCACGCGGCGACTCGCCACAGGAGTCCGCCAGTTCGCGCAGCGCGTCCGCGTCACCGGAGACCACCGTCGCCGACGGACCGTTCACGGCCGCGACTGACAAGCGAGCGCCGTACGAAGCGATCCGCGCCCGGACACCCGCCACCGGCTCCGCGATCGACAGCATCCCGCCACGACCGGCCAGCGCCTTCAGAGTCTTGCTCCGCAGAGCAACGACCTTCGCCGCATCGTTCAGCGACAGGATCCCCGCCACAGCGGCGGCCGCGATCTCGCCCTGCGAGTGACCCACCACGGCGTCCGGGGCGACACCGGCCGCCTCCCAGACCGCCGCCAGCGAGACCATCACGGCCCACAGCGCCGGCTGCACCACATCGGCGGCCTCGAAACCGTGACGCCCGGCCAGCACATCGCCCAACTGCCAGTCCACGTAAGGCTTCAGAGCCTCGGCGCACTCCGCGAGCCGCGCGGCGAAGACCGGGGACGACTCGGCCAACTCACGGCCCATACCGACCCACTGGCTCCCCTGGCCCGGGAAGACGAACACCGTCCGCCCCACCCCACCGGGAGCCACCGACCCGGTTACCACACCGGACGCGGGCTGCTTCGTCGCCACCGCCGCGAGGCGCTCAGCGAGCTCACTCCGCTCGCCACCGAGCACGACGGCCCGGTGCTCCAGCGCCGCACGCGTCGTCGCCAACGACCAGGCCACATCATCGATCGGCAACTCCGGCCGCGCCAGCACGTGTTCACGCAGCCGACCCGCCTGACCGGCCAGCGCCGCAGCGCTCTGACCCGACACCGTCCACACCGAGGGCGCGGTCCCGAGGACCTCCGGCGCCGGCTCCTCCGCCGGGCGCTCGGCCTCGACCGTCGCGACCGGCGCCTCCTCGACGATCAGGTGGACGTTGGTGCCGCTCACACCGAAGGCCGACACACCCGCGCGACGCGGGCGCCCACCCGCCGGCCACTCCACCGCCTCCTGGAGCAGACGGACGTTGCCCGTCTCCCAGTCCACGTGCGAAGAGGGCTCGTCCGCGTGCAGCGTCTTCGGCAGCACCTCGTGCCGCAGCGCCATCACCATCTTGATCACACCGGCCACACCAGCCGCGCACTGCGAGTGCCCGATGTTGGACTTCACCGAACCCAGCCACAACGGCCGGTCGGCGGCGCGGTCCTCGGCCTGCCCGTAGGTGGCCAGCAGCGCCTGCGCCTCGATCGGGTCACCGAGCGTCGTGCCGGTGCCGTGCGCCTCCACCACGTCCACGTCCGCCGCCGACAGCTGGGCGTTGGCCAACGCGGCGCGGATCACCCGCCGCTGCGAGGGACCGTTCGGCGCCGCCAGACCGTTCGACGCACCGTCCTGGTTCGCCGCGCTGCCACGGATCACCGCCAGCACCTGGTGCCCGTTGCGCCGGGCATCGGACAGGCGCTCCAGCAGCACCATGCCCGCGCCCTCGCCCCAGCCGATGCCGTCGGCCTCGTCCGAGAACGCCTTCGACCGACCACTGGACGCCATGCCGCCCTGCTGGGAGAACTCCACGAACGCGGCGGGCGAGACCATCACGGCCACGCCGCCGGCCAGCGCCATCGAGCACTCGCCGGCCCGCAGCGCCTGTACCGCCTGGTGCATCGCCACCAGCGAGGACGAGCAGGCCGTGTCCACCGTCAGAGCAGGGCCGGTCAGGCCCAGGCAGTACGAGATGCGGCCGGAGTGGACGGCGGTCACGTTCCCGATCAGCCGGTAGCCGTCCAGGCTGGTGTCCTCGACCGGAAGGACCGAGCTGTACCCCGAGAAGTTGGCGCCGACGAAGACGCCGGTCGCCGAGCCGTGCAGCGACTTCGGGTCGATCCCGCCGTGCTCGATCGCCTCCCAGGAGGTCTCCAGCAGCAGCCGCTGCTGCGGGTCCATCGACAGCGCCTCACGCGGGCTGATCCCGAAGAACCCGGCGTCGAACTCGGCCGCGTCATGGACGAATCCGCCCAGTCGGCGGTACTCCTGGCCCTTGCCGAACTCCTCCTCGTAGGCGTCCCACCCACGGTCGGCCGGGAAGCCGCCGATGGTGTCGGTGCCGGAGGCCACCATGTTCCAGAACTGCTCGGGGCCGACCGCCCCGCCCGGGTACCGGCATCCCATGCCGACGATCGCGATCGGCTCGCCGATCGCCGCGGCAACGACCTGGACCGCGCCGTCCCGCTGGACCGTCTGCTCGTCCGCGCCGACGAGTTCGCCGCGTACGTAGTCCGCGACGGCGGCGGCGTTCGGGTGGTCGAAGACCATCGTGGAGACGAGTCGGACGCCGAGCGCCTTCGACAGGCGGTTCCGTAGCTCGACCGCTCCGACGGAGTCGAAGCCCAGCTCCTTGAACGCCCGCTGCGGCAGCACGTCGTCCGCCGAGTCGTGACCCAGGACGGCGGCCGCGTGACCGCGCACGAGGTCGGTCAGGACCTGGCGCTGCTCAGCGACCGGCATTCCGGCCAACCGGCCTGCCCACGCGCCGACTTCCTCGGTGGTGGACTCGACGGCGGCCTCAGCGGACAGGACCGCGCGGACCTCGGGAAGGTCCGCCAGCAGACGGCTGGCCCGGTGCAGGGTGTAGGTCGGCACGAACTGCGGCCAGTCGAAGCCGGCCACCACCATCGCGCCCTCACCGGCGTCCAGGACCTGGCCCAGCGCCAGCATGCCCCGACGCCCGTCGATGCCCTCCATACCGAACTCACGCAACCGCTCACCACCCGAGCTCGCGGCCATCCCGACACCGGCCCACAGGCCCCACGCGATGGAACTGGCCACCAGACCCCGGGAACGGCGGTCCTCCACCAGGGCGTCCAGGTGCGCGTTCGCCGCAGCGTAACCACCCAGGCCACCGCTGCCCCACACACCCGCACCCGACGAGAACAACACGAACGCGTCGAGATCCCGACCCGCCGTCAACTCGTCCAGCACCATGGCACCGCCGACCTTCGCCGACAGCAACCAGGACAGGTCCGAAGGCTCGATCTCCTCGACCGGCCTACGGTCACCCACACCCGCCGAGTGAACCACCGACGACAGCACCGGACCGATCGCATCGATACGGTCCAGCAGGCTCGCCACGGAAGCGCGGTCGGCAACGTCACACGCCACCACCTCGACCGCCGAACCGCGAGCCACGATCGAGGCCGCCAACTCCGCCACACCGGCAGCACCCGGGCCCGAACGGGACGTCAGGACGACCCGCGACGCACCACGATCCGCCACCCACTGGGCGGTGATCGCACCGACGCCGCTCGTGCCACCGGTCACCAGGACCGAACCACGCGGCGACCACGCCTCACGGACAGCCGGACGGCCGGCACGCGTCAACCGCCGCGCCACCACCCCGCCCGCACGCACCGCCACCTGATCCTCATCGCCGACCAGCACGGACGCCAACCGCGCACCCGTACGCGCGTCCACGGCAGCAGGCAGATCGATCAAACCGCCCCAGCGACCCGCCAACTCCAGCGCCGCCACCGCGCCCAGACCCCACACCTGCGCCTGCACCGGCCGCACCACATCACCCGCGACCGCCCGCACCGCACCCCGCGTCACCACCCACAGAGGAGCGACAACCCCGGCACGATCAAGCGTCCGAATCAGCGCGAGCGTGTCAGCACCACCGCGCGACACCCACGGGAACGCCTCCTCCGGCGACTCGTCCAGCGCCAGCAGCGACACCACACCGCTCAGGTCGGAGCACGCGGCCACCGCCTCAGCCACGGCATCCACCGCAGTACGGACGACCGTTGCCCCCTGGGACTCCAGCGCCTCCGCGACCGCAGCCGCGTCGGTGCTGTCCCCGACCAGCAGCCACGTCCCGGTCAGCACCCCGCCGGACTCACTCACCGGCGCCCACGACACCCGGTACCGCCAGTCCGCAACCGCCGCATCGGCCTGGCCACGGCGCCGGTAGTCGGCCAGCGCCGGCAGCACCTCGCCCAACCGGTCGCCGTCGATGTTCAAGGCCGCCGCCAGGCCGTCGGCGTCGCCGCCCTCGACCGCCGCCCAGAACTCGGCGTCGACGACGGAGACTTCGGCGACCTCGGCCACCGCCTCGGGCCAGTAGTGACGGTGCTGGAACGCGTACGTCGGCAGGTCCACCGTCGAGCCACCGGCGAGGACCGACACCCAGTCCACCGTGGCGCCCTGGACGTAGGCCTCGGCGAACGACGTCAGCAGACGCTGGGCGCCTCCCTCGTCGCGCCGCAGCGTGCCCACGACGACCGGGGACAGCGACTCCAGGGCGTCACCGATCGCCGGGGTCAGCACCGGATGCGGCGAGACCTCCAGGAACACACCGTGGCCCGCGTCGCCGAGGATCCGCACGGCGCGGTCGAACTCGACGGTCTCCCGGAGCGACGCGTACCAGTACGCCGGGTCCATCTCCGGGCCCGACAGCCACTCGCCGGTCAGCGCCGACACCATGGGGATACGAGCCTCAGTCGGCGCGATGCCCTGGAGAACCGAGAGGATCTCCTCTCGCAGCTCGTCCACGTGGGCGCTGTGGGACGCGTAGTCCACCGGAATCATCCGAGCACGCGGCGAATCCCCACAGGAGTCCGCCAGTTCACGCAGCGCGTCCGCGTCACCGGACACCACCGTCGCCGACGGACCGTTCACGGCCGCGACCGACAGACGGGAACCGTACGAAGCGATCCGCGCCCGAACACCCTCCACCGGCTCCGCGATCGACAGCATCCCACCGCGACCGGCCAGCGCCTTCAGAGTCTTGCTCCGCAGAACGACGACCTTCGCCGCGTCCTCCAGCGACAGGATCCCCGCCACAGCGGCAGCGGCGATCTCACCCTGCGAGTGACCCACCACGGCATCCGGAGCGACACCCGCCGCCTCCCACACGGCGGCCAGCGAGACCATCACCGCCCACAGCGCCGGCTGCACCACGTCAGCGGCCTCGAAACCGTGACGCCCCGCCAGCACATCGTCCAACTGCCAGTCCACATACGGCGCGAGAGCCTCAGCACACTCCGCCAGCCGCGCCGCGAACACCGGCGAAACCTCCGCCAACTCACGGCCCATCCCGACCCACTGGCTCCCCTGCCCCGGGAAGACGAACACCGTCCGCCCCACCCCACCGGGAGCGAGTCCGCCGGTCACGACACCGGGCGCGGGCTGCCCCGTGGCCACCGCCGCGAGACCCGCCGCGAGCTCACTCCGCTCGCCGCCCAGCACGACCGCACGCTGCTCGAACACCGAACGCGTCGTCGCGAGCGACCACGCGACGTCGCCGACCGACAACTCCGGCCGCGCCAGCACGTGTTCACGCAGTCGGCCGGCCTGACCGGCCAGCGCCACCGCACTACGACCGGAGACCCGCCACACCGACGTCCCACCGGTCAGGACCGGAAGCGCCGTCCCCTGCTCGTTCTCCGGCTCCGACCCCTGCTCGGGCGCCGCCTCGACGGCTGCCGGGGCCTCCTCCACGATCACGTGGACGTTGGTGCCGCTGATCCCGAAGGCCGACACACCCGCCCGGCGCGGCCGCTCGC
>NZ_JBHVET010000053.1:0-20838 GCF_042802135.1 Kitasatospora sp. NPDC057512 | reverse complement strand
AGCGAGCAGCCCCCCACCCCCGCCCCGACCCCCGCCGGCGCCCCCGAGCCGGAGCCGATCCGCTTCTTCGGCACATCCTGGCTCAACCGGGACAACGGCTACTGGCTGCGCCGGGTCGGCGTCTCGGTCGGCGCCCTGGCCGCGACCGCCGCCGCCGTGCTGGTGCTGCGCTTCGGCATCGAGGGCATCGCGCTCTCCGACGACGGCACCTTCCTCAACGGGCTGCTGACCGCCGCCATCGCGGTCTGCTCGATGATGGCCGTACGGCGCACCTGGAAGGTGCTCACCGAGGGCAGGGACCAGCTGACCGGCTGGATGGCCGAGGACAAGTCGCTCGGCGCGGTCTGGCTGATCGGCGGGGCCGGCAGCCTGGCCGCCTACTTCGCCCGCAGCCTGGTCGAGGCCCCCGGTGAGGCGGTCCGGCGGGCCGCCCACGAGCGCGCCGTCGCCCAGTACGAGAAGCGCCAGGCGGGCCGCAGCCGCCGGCCCGACACCAAGGCGCCGGGCCGGCCCAAGCGCAAGCGCTGACGCCGGTCGGGTCCGGCCGGCGGGGCGCGGTCCGCGGGACCGGTGCCGTTCGTCCGGAAGCGCGCCGGCGCGGGCGCCCGCTCAGCCCTTGCCGCGGGCCTGCTTGACCGAGCCGACCACCCCGGCGATCGCCAGCAGCAGGCCGGCCGGCAGCAGCGAGATGAAGAAGGCGCCGAATAGGCCTTCGTCGCCGAGGAACAGCTGGGCCAGCGTGTTCAGGACCAGCAGCCCGCCGGCGGCCGGGAGGGCCGCCTGCCACGGGTGCTCGTCCGCCCAGCGGCTCAGCCTCCGGTCGGTGGTGTCGCGCCGCAGCCGGCCGCCGACGGTGCCGACCAGGAAGAAGAAGAACAGGCCCCAGCCGGCCGGTGAGGCCAGCATGCTCAGCGACCAGTCCCCGGTGATCGCATCGATCCCCAGGGCCGTCGCTCCCACCACCGCACCGACCCCCGCGGCGGTTCGCCACGGGCCCACGGTCGCCGAGGCGACGGCGAGTTGCCGGTTCTCACGTCGGGACATTTCGTCGTGTGCCATGGCTCCACGGTGCGCCTGCGGGAGCCGGGAGGCCATAGGGGAAACCCCCGAGTTTTCTCCCTAGGGGCCTGAACTCCGGCAGGCGGTCGGGCGGGCGGCGACCACCTGGCCGCTGAACTCGGCGTGACCGGCTGGATCGGACGGTCCCCGCGCGGGCGGCGACCACGGAGCGGACGGTCCCCGCGCGGACGGCGACCACGGAGCGGACGGTCCCCGCGCGGGCCGCCGGGCGGTGCGAGGATGGCGGCAGTACCGAGGCAAGGAGCGGGAGCGGACCATGGGCAGCAGCGGAGCACACGGACAGAAGATCGCCTTCCTGGGCACCGGCAAGATCGGCGAGGCCCTGCTCTCCGGTCTGCTGCGGGCCGGCAAGGACCCGGCCGACGTCCTGGTGACCGCCCGCCGCCCCGAGCGGGCGGCCGAACTCGCCGACCGCTACGGCGTGGTGGCCGTCTCCAACACCGAGGCCGCCAAGCTCGCCGACACCCTGATCCTCGCGGTCAAGCCGCAGGACATGGGCGCCCTGCTGGAGGAGCTGGCCCCGCACGTCGGCGCGGACCGGCTGGTGATCTCGGCCGCGGCCGGCGTTCCCACCGCCTGGTTCGAGGAGCGGCTCGCGGCGGGCACCCCGGTGGTCCGGGTGATGCCCAACACCCCGGTCCTGGTGGACGAGGGGATGAGCGTCATCTCGGCGGGCTCGCACGCGGGCGAGGAGCACCTGGCGCGCGCCGAGGAGATCTTCAGCTCGGTCGGCAAGGCGCTGCGGCTGCCCGAGTCCCAGCAGGACGCGGCCACCGCGCTGTCCGGCTCCGGACCGGCCTACTTCTACTTCCTGGTGGAGGCGATGACCGATGCCGGCATCCTGCTCGGGCTGCCCCGGCAGGTGGCGCACGACCTGATCGTGCAGTCCGCGATCGGCGCCTCGGTGATGCTGCGGGACTCCGGCGAGCACCCGGTGAAGCTGCGCGAGGCGGTCACCTCCCCGGCCGGTACGACCATCGCGGCGATCCGCGAGCTGGAGAACCACGGGGTGCGGGCCGCCCTGCTCGGCGCCCTGGAGGCGGCCCGGGACCGTTCCAGGGAGCTGGCCTCGGGCGGGAAATGACCGCTGCGCGACCCCTCCCGTAATCGCGGCGCACCCCCTACGCTCTCGCCAACATCGTCCTACCGGCCGGTAGCGCGGTTCGTGTGGAGTCCGCCTGGAGGTCCGCTTGAGTGCCGCCCCGCCCGTGGTCCCGCCCGTTCCGCCCGCCGCGTCGCCGTCCCCGGTGGCGCCCGGTCTGCGCACCGGGCGGGCCGCGCTCGCCGCCGCCTTCCTGCTCCAGGGCGTCACCTTCGCCCTGCTGGTCACCTGCATCCCGGAGATCCAGCACCGGTACGGGCTGAGCGACGGGCTGCTGCCGGTCTTCCTGGCCGCGGTGCCGGTGCTGGCCGGGGTCGGGTCGATCGCCTCCGAGCAGCTGGTGAAGCGCACTGGCGCGCGGGCCGTGCTGCGGGTGGTCCAGCCCGCCGTCTGCCTGAGCCTGGCGGCCGCCGGGCTGGGCGGGGCGCTGTGGCAACTCGCCCTGGCGCTGGGCGCGTTCGGGCTGCTGGTGGGTGCGCTGGACGCCAGTATGAACATGCTCGGGGTGGGGCTCCAGCACCGCTACGGCCGCTCGATCATGATCGGCTTCCACGCCGCGTTCAGCCTCGGCGGCATCCTCGGCGCGGCCCTCGCGGGCCTCGGCTCGCACTACGACCTCGGGCTGCCGCTGCTGTTCGGCACGGCCGCCGCGGTGATCGCCCCGCTCGCCCTGCTGGCCGGCACGTTCCTCGCCGGGCCGGCCGAACTCGGCGACGCCGTCCGGGAGGCCGCCGAGGCCGCCGCCCGGTCCGTCCCCTGGCGTCCGCTGCTGCCGCTCTGCCTGGCGATGGCCTTCGCGTACATCGCGGACGCCTCGGTCTCCAACTACAGCGTCAAGTACCTCACCGACGGGCTGGGCAGCCGGGAGGACCTCGCCAAGCTCTCCTACCTGGGCTACATGGTCGCGATGCTGCTCGGCCGGGCCCTGGGCGACCGCGCGGTGCAGCGCTTCGGGGCCGTCCCGGTGGTCCGCGTCGGTGCCGCGCTGGCCGCGCTCGGCTTCGGCCTCGCCGCGGTCGCGCCCGCCGCCTGGGCGGGCATCGCCGGCTTCACCGTGCTGGGCTTCGGCATCTGCGCGATCATCCCGCAGGTGTTCGCGGCCGGCGGCCGGCTCCTCCCGGCCGACTCGGACGCCGCGGTGGCCCGGCTCAACCTCTTCAACTACGTGGGCTTCCTGCTCGGTTCGCCGCTGGTCGGGGCGATCGCGGACGCGAGCTCGTACCGCTGGGCGCTGCTCGCCCCGATGCTGCTGGTGCTCGCCGTCCTGCCGCTGGCCGACCGCTTCGCCCCGGCTCCCGCCGTCGGGTGACGGCGGGGACGGTCGACGGGGGCGGTCGACGGGGCGGGGTCAGCCGATCACGGTCCGGAGCTCGGGCAGGCCGTAGCCCCAGAACTGGTCCTTGTTGAAATCCCTGCTGCTGCCGTACTCGTAGTAGACGTACGGCGCCCAGTTCAGGGTGAACGGCGTGGTCAGGGTGAGGTTCGGAGCGATCTGGACGGTGAACGTGGCGGTGCGGGTCTCACCGGGGGCGATTCGCACGTCGAAGCCGAAGTGCACGCTGTTCCCGTTGACGTAGCAGTTGTTGACTCCGTTGGTGGGGCAGCCGGTGATGGTGAACGAGCCGTCCTGGAGGTTGGCCGGCCAGGTCGGCTGGAGGGACCCGTAGGCGAAGTAGATGTCGCTGTCCTCGGTGTTGGTGAGCGACATGGTCAGGGTCAGCCGGTCGCCCGGCGCGGCCGTCGATCTGCTGACCGAGAACCTGGCGCCGTTGACCGCGGCGGAGGCCGGCTGGGCGGTGAGGATCACGCCGAGTGCCAGTATCGCAGCGAGAATTGCTCCGAGGCGTTGCACGCTGAATGGCTTCATGGCGGAGAGGATAGGGAGCCGTGAAGGTCGCGCATGCATCCTCTTCACGCCATCTTCAAGCGGAACCGGAAGGCCCCCGCCGTCGGGTGACGGCGGGGGCGGTCGACGGGGCGGGGGTCAGCTGATCACGGTCTGGAGCGTGGGCACCCCGAAGGTCCAGGTCTGGTCCTTGGCGGTGCCGGTGGTGCCCACCTGGCCGAACTCGTAGTAGACGTACGGCGCCCAGTTCAGCGTGTACGGGGCGGTGCCCCACGCCGGGGTGTCGGTGATCTTGACGGTGAGCGTGACGCTCTTCGTCGCGCCGGGCGCGATCGGCGCGTTGAAGTGGAAGTTGGCGCTGTTCCCGCTGAACGCGCAGTCGGAGGTGTCACCGGTGCAGCTGACGATGGTGAACGCTCCGGCCTGCGTGTTGGCCGGCCAGGTCGGCTGGACGGCCTCGTAGGCGAAGTAGATGGGGCTGTTCTCACTGTTGGTGAGCGACAGCGTCAGGGTCAGCTGGTCTCCCGCCTTGGCCGTCGCCTTGTCGACCGCGAAGGCGGTGCCGCTGACCGCGGCGGAGGCCGGCTGGGCGGCAAAGAACACGCCAAAACCCAGTATTGCAGCGAGAATTACCCCAAGGCGTTGCACGCTGAATGGCTTCATGGCGGAGAGGATATGGAGTCGCAAAGCTTTTGTCTGCACCGCCTCGACACCCGCCTCCACAGTCGCCCCACAACTTCCGTGGCTTCATCGCGCACCTTCCGCCCGGCCGTCCCCACGAGCGCCGCCCCGGCGCGCCCTGACGGCGGCCCGGCCACCGCCACCCGCTACGGTGGAGGCCATGCCCGAAGCCGAGCGTGACACCCCCTGCGGCCTGCACCTCTTCTGGGACGAGGCCGTCACCGCCTACGACTTCGGCCCCGGCCACCCGATGGACCCGACCCGGCTGGCCCTCACCATGCGCCTGGTCGAGGCCCTCGGACTGGACGCCGGCCCCGGGGTGACCGTCCGCTCCGCGCCGCCCGCCGGCGACTCCACCCTCCGGCTGGTGCACACCCGGGAGTACGTCGAGGCGGTCCGGAACGCCGCGGCCCACCCCGAGCGCTCCGACCCGCCGCACGGACTCGGCACCGACGACAACTGGTCCTTCCCGGCGATCCACTCGGCCTCCGCGCTGATCGCCGGCCAGTCGGTGGCCGCCGCCGAGGCGGTCTGGCGCGGCGAGACCCCGCACGCCGTCAACTTCGCCGGCGGACTGCACCACGCGATGCCCGGCAAGGCCTCCGGCTTCTGCGTCTACAACGACCCGGCGCTGGCCATCGCCCGGCTGCTCGAACTCGGCGCCGAGCGGGTCGCCTACGTCGACGTGGACGTCCACCACGGCGACGGCGTCCAGGCGGCCTTCTGGAACGACCCCCGGGTGCTCACCGTCTCGTTGCACGAGCACCCCGCCACGCTCTTTCCGCAGAGCGGCTGGTCGATCGAGACCGGAGGCGAGGACGCCCCCGGCTCCGCCGCCAACCTGCCGCTGCCCGCGGGCACCGGCGACGCGGGCTGGCTGCGCGCCTTCCACGCCCTGGTGCCCGAACTGCTCGACGCCTTCCGGCCGCAGGTCCTGGTCACCCAGCACGGCGCCGACACCCACCTGGAGGACCCGCTCGCCCACCTCGCCGTCACCGTGGACGCCCAGCGGCTGATCGCCGAGGCGCTGCACGACCTCGCCCACCAGCACGCCGGCGGCCGCTGGGTGGCCACCGGCGGGGGCGGCTACGCGGTGGTGGACGTCGTCCCGCGCACCTGGACCCACCTGGTCGCCACCGCCGCCGCCCGGCCCGTCGACCCGGCCACCGAGACCCCGGAGTCCTGGCGCGCCGAGGTCTACCGCCGCACCCGCCGCCCGGCCCCGCTGCGGATGACCGACGGCGCCCGCCCAGCCTGGCGCGACTTCGACTCGGGTTACGATCCGGCCGACCGACTCGATCAGGCCATCCTCGCCACCCGCCGCGCGGTGTTCCCCCACCACGGGCTGCTGGCCTGAACCCGTCGCCCCCGGAAGTGCCCAGCCCGGGAGGTGCGTACGCCGGGCGGTGCCATCCGCAGAGCGGCGACGTACTGCAACCGTCCTATCTCCCACCGTACGAGGACTGCACTTCCCCTCTTCCCACTGGTACCACCCATAACTACTCTGGGGATACACGTGTGCCGGTGGAGTCACCGGAGGGGAAGCCGGTGCCTTGCACACGGGTAAGGGTCGGGTGATGGTCATGAGTTCCGTCGAGCGCCCCCTTCAGGAAGTCGTCTTCCTGACCGTGGCGGAGGTCGCCGCGGTCATGCGGGTGTCCAAGATGACGGTGTACCGGCTGGTGCACAGCGGAGAGCTGCCGGCCATCCGGGTCGGACGGTCCTTCCGGGTGCCCCAGCAGGCGGTGCACGAGTACCTCAAGGAGTCCTACGTGCGGCTCGAGAGCGCGTAGCGGCGGCGCGCGGGTGCGGGTCCACGACCGTTGGACCCGCCCCCGTTCGCCGTGGATTTCCCGCGAGTTTCCTGGTGTGGGGGAGCACGATTACGGCCTTCGCACCATGGACGGTAGGCTAGGCCCTCACGTCAGTCGTATGGACTCCGTCTCTCACGGACGAGAGTCTCAGTGAGCGAGGGTTGTTCCGTGGGCTCTGTCATCAAGAAGCGTCGCAAGCGTATGGCCAAGAAGAAGCACCGCAAGCTTCTGAAGAGGACCAGGGTCCAGCGTCGCAACAAGAAGTAACGCCTGAGCCTGCGCTTCGGCCCCGCCTTCGCGGGGGTCACCCGCGCACTCGCGTACAGCGGCGCAGGAAGAACTCGTTGGCCCCGCCCTTGCGGGGTTCAGGCGTTCCACCGCCCGTCCAGGCCCGTCGTGGCCTGGGCGGGCGGTGTCGTTTCACGGCCCCGTGGGGCGGCGCGGTACGGTGCACGCAGGCCGCTCGGGCCGAGGGAATGGGGTGCAGCACCGTGGGCGTGGTCGTGCTCGTCACCGGCGTGGCGCGCCGGCTCGGTGCCCGCTTCGCCGCCGAGGTCCGCCGCCGGCCGGGCGTCGACCTGGTGGTCGGCGTGGACGTGCAGCCGCCCCGGCTGCCGCCCGAGGAGCCGTCCGGCCCGGCCGCCCCGTACCGCTTCCACCAGCTCGACCTGCGCCGTCCGGCGCTCTCCCGGGTGCTCGCCGAGCACCGGGTGGACACCGTGGTGCACCTCAGCGTCAGCGCCACCGGCCTGGGCTCCACCAACCGCTCCGCGGTGAAGGAGTCCAACGTGATCGGCACCATGCAGCTGCTCGGCGCCTGCCAGAAGGCCCCCGGGGTGCGCCGGCTGGTGGTGAAGTCCACCACCGGCGTCTACGGCTCCGCGCCCCGCGACCCGGCGGTGTTCAGCGAGCGGATGCAGCCCAAGGACCCACCCGGCGGCGGCTTCGCCAAGGACGCGGCGGAGGTCGAGGGCTACGTCCGCGGCTTCGCCCGGCGCCGCCCGGACGTCGCGGTGACGGTCCTGCGCTTCGCCAACATCGTCGGCCCGAACGCGGACACCCCGCTCAGCGAGTACTTCGCGCTGCCCGTGCTGCCGACCGTCCTCGGTTACGACCCGCGGCTACAGTTCGTGCACGAGGACGACGCCGTCGCGGTGCTCTGCCGGGCCGCCGACGAGCCCGTGCCGGGCACCGTCAACACCGGGACCTTCAACGTGGCGGGGGAGGGCGTCCTGCTGCTCTCCCAGTGCGCCCGCCGGCTCGGCCGGCCCACCCTGCCGCTGCTGCTGCCCGCGGTCAGCTGGATGGCCGTGCTGGCCCGGCAGACCCGGCTGGTGGACGTCTCGCCCGAGCAGCTGCGGCTGCTCACCCACGGCCGGGTGGTGGACACCGCGCGGCTGCGCGACACCTTCGGCTACCGTCCGGCGTTCAGCACTCCGGAGGCCTTCGCCGACTTCGCCGCCGCCGGCGGGCCGGGCCTGCTGCCGCCCGAGCGGCTGGCCGCCGTCGCCGACCGGCTGACCGCCCTGCTCGGCCCGGAAGCGGCCGGGCCCGCCGGGCCGGAGACCGGTCCGAACGCCGTACCGAACCGCCCCCGCCGACCGAGGAGCTGAACCCGCGATGAGTGCCGCAGCCGAGAACGCGCTGGGCGAGGCCAAGGTCATCCCGATCGAGGCGGCCCCCAGCTGGACGTCGCCCGAGGGGCCGAAACCGGCCGACCGGCTCGCCGAGGCCGTCGGCGGGGCGCTGGCCGGCCCGCTCGGCCCGGCCGCCACCCGGTTGTTCGGCAAGGGCTGGGAGGGCCGCGCCGCCGAGGGGCTGGCCTTCCTGCGCCGCCGGGTGACCGGCGACTACGAGGTGGACGAGTTCGGCTTCGACCGGGAGCTCACCGAGGAGGTGCTGCTCTCGCTGCTGCGCCCGCTGGCCGAGAAGTACTTCCGGATCGACGTCCAGGGCGCGGAGCACATCCCGGCCGAGGGCGGTGCGCTGATCGTCGCCAACCACTCCGGGACGATCCCGCTGGACGCCCTGATGACCCAGGTGGCCGTCCACGACCACCACCCCGCCCGGCGGCACCTGCGGATGCTCGCCGCGGACCTGGTCTTCGTGCTGCCCGGCATCAACGAGCTGGCCCGCAAGGCCGGCCACACCCTGGCCTGCAACGAGGACGCCCAGGCCCTGCTGGAGCGCGGCGAGCTGGTCGGGGTCTGGCCGGAGGGCTTCAAGGGCATCGGCAAGCCGTTCTCCGAGCGCTACAAGCTCCAGCGGTTCGGCCGCGGCGGCTTCGTCTCCTCGGCGCTGCGGGCGCGGGTGCCGATCGTGCCCTGCTCGATCGTCGGGGCGGAGGAGACCTACCCGATGATCGGCAACGTGAAGACGCTGGCCCGGCTGCTGGGCCTGCCGTACGTGCCGATCACCCCGACCTTCCCGTGGCTGGGCCCGCTCGGGGCGCTGCCGCTGCCGACCAAGTGGACGATCCGCTTCGGCGAGCCGATCGCCACCGACACCTACCCGGTGGAGGCGGCGGACGACCCGATGCTGGTCTTCGACCTGGCCGACGAGGTGCGCGAGACCATCCAGCACACCCTCTACGAGCTGCTGGTGCAGCGGCGTTCGGTGTTCTTCTAGGTCGGTGTTCTCCCGGGGGAACCGCGGAGAACCCGAGGGACCCCCGGGGGAGGGGGACGGCGAGGGCCCGGCGGATATCGCACTCCGCCGGGCCCCCACCGTCCTGCTGTCAGCCGCCCAGGATGCGCAGCCCGGGCAGCAGGTCCGGAAGCAGCGGGGGAACCTCGACGCCCTGCGGCTGGGCCGCGTTCGGGGCGCCGGGGGTGGCCTGCTGCGGTGCCTGCGCCGGGGCCGCGTCGGCGCTCGGCGAGGGCTTGGTGCCGGTGAGCCCGCTGGTGAGGCCGCCGACCAGGCCGTTGACGGCGTCCGGGGCGCTGCTGGGCAGGGTGTCCGGCAGGACGCCGCCCTTGCCGGAGGCACCGGCGCCGGGGAAGGCCGGGGCGTGCTCGGTGGCGCCGGGGCGGTTGCCGGCGGCGCCGGAGCCCGGGGTCCGGTCGGTGCCGGCCGAGGTGCCGGAGCCGGCCGCCGGGGAGCCGGCCGGGGAACCGCCGGTCGAGTGGGACGAACCGTCGCCCGCTCCGTCGCCGGCCGCGCCACCGCTCTGAGCGGGGGGCAGGACCAGGCGCAGGGGCGCGACGTCCTCGCTTATGTCGTCGAAGAGCCGGTTCACCAGGTCGGCCTGCCGGGTGAGCTGGACGGGCAGCCGGCCCTGCAGCTCGCTCCACCGGCCGTCCTCGTCGTGGGCGAAGCCGGCCAGGGCCCGCATCGGGTCGAGCGAGCCGTTGCTGCGGTAGACCGAGCGCAGCAGCTCGCGGCCCTTGAGGGCGTCGGCGTGCATGTCGTCCAGGGCGCGGCGGACCTGTTCGACGGTGGCCGGGCTGAGCGCGCCGGCCTGGTCGGTGCGGCCGACCAGGGTCTTGGCCTCGCCGAGCCGGGTGGCCGCGTTGTCGAGCAGCATCTCGCCGCGCTCGGAGTCGGAGCCCGCGAAGTCGAGCCGGAGTCCTTCCAAGCCGCGTTTGAGGCCGTACAGGCTGTCCCCGGGGAGGGCGTTGGAGCTGGCCGCGGCGACGCCGGCCAGGCTGCCGACGGCGAGCCCGGCGACCAGCCCGCCGATCGCGAACCGGCGGCTCCAGCGGCCGCGCGGCGCCGTCCGGATCGCCCGGTGGCGGCGCTGGCGGGGCACCGGGGTGCCCGTCCCGCCGGCGAAGGCCTGCTCGAACGCGGCCATCAGCTGGGCGCGTTGGACCGTGTGGACCTCCCGGTCCAGCACCGGCCCGGGCAGCGCCCCCAGTGCGTCGGCCAGTCCGACCAGTCCGGCCATCGCGGCCGAACCCGCGCCGGTGGCAGCGGTGTTGTCCGATTCGGCGTTGGCCGCAGCGCGTTGCTCCGCCTGGTGGGCCTCCAGCGCCTCGGCGAAGGCCTTCGCCCGCCGGTGCTCCAGCACGTTTGCCGTCACGGGCCACACCTCCCTTCGTCGTTGTCGACACCCCGGCCCGCCGGACGGTTGCCCTGGCTGGCCAAAGCCACTCCATCGGGTGATAGGCCGCAATTCGACTTGACCGTACGCCTGGTGGGGGCTTGCACGTTGGCCAACGAGCGGTGCGGGCGGTCGGTTACGCACGGCAGATCATCGGACCTACCGTTCACCCTGACGTGTCGGCCGGGCGCGAACGATGACGGCCGGCCGGGCCGTACGGTGCCGGACCGCACGGCGCCGGTGCCGTCCTCGGCGCGGCTCACCGCGCGTCGGGCGGGAGCAGCCGGGCCAGGGTGCGGACGGCGCGGTACTGGAGGGTCTTGATGGCGCCCTCGTTCTTGCCCATGATCCGGGCCGTCTCGGCCACCGACAGCCCCTGCAGGAAGCGCAGGGTGACGCACTCCTGCTGCTGCGGGTTGAGCCGGCGCACCGCTTCCAGCAGGGCGGCGTTGGAGAGCGACTCCAGCACCGACTCCTCGGGGCTGCGCTCGCACTCGTTGGAGTCGAGCATCTCGCCGGTGGTGACCTCCAGCCGGAAGCGGCTGGACTTGAAGTGGTCGGCGACCAGGTTGCGGGCGATGGTGACCAGCCAGGCGCCGAAGTCCCGGCCCTGCCAGGTGAAGGTGCCGATCCGGCGCAGGGCGCGCAGGAAGGTCTCGCTGGTGAGGTCCTCGGCGGTGGCCCGGCTGCCGACCCGGTAGTAGATGTAGCGGTAGACGGTGTCCGCGTAGTGGTCGTAGAGCCGGCCGAAGGCCTCGCTCTCGCCGGCCTGGGCCCGTTCGACCAGCTCCATGATCGGGTTGTGCTCGGTCTCGTAGCCGGGGCTGGGCGCGGTCCGGGCGCGGCCCCGGCCGGCGCTGCCGGTGCGGCCGCGCGCGCCGGTGCCGGTCGAGCCGGCGGCGGTGGTGCGCAGTGCCAGGCCGGGCGAATGCGGCTGCGGCTGGACGAACGATCCTCCGGCGAGCGCGAGTTGGGGCGTGGCGGCGAACTGGCTGCGGAGCAGGGTGCGCAACAGGGTCAGGCCCGTGGAGATCTGCCGCTCGGCGGTCGGCCGGTCGCGGAGGCCGGTGCGGGGACGCAGGGGCGCGGACGACGGGCGGGAGGGTGCAGGCGCGTCGTTCCGGACGGGTGGGTACACGGGACTCCCAGAGGCAGAACTGTGGACGGATCACCTCCGCCTGCGCGGAGAGCACTCACCCGAAGCGTCCGTTCGAGCGGGACGCGTGGTGACGTGCATCCAGGAGAGAATAACGCTTTGTGCAATGACAGCTACACCGTGTGGTCGAAGTGGTCGTTTGGGATCCATTTGTTGTGCATGTTCGGCTGACATTGACCGGAGCTGTCGTCGTTCATCCGGCTTAACGTGATCGAACGGGTGCTCAGGGTGACCAATTTGGCGGCCTGGGGGGCGGTTTCCCAGCCTTGGGGCTCGGCAACCCCTGACTTTCCCGGCCTGGCGAACGATCAGAACCGGTCACCGGGCGACAGGTTCGAGCAGGTGACCCGGACTACCGTGTGACGGCGGGGAGTTCGCCCGTAAGAGGGGCCAGGTCAGAGGCCTTGTTGACGACCGCTCACCCGCCGGGGCGAGCCCGACCGGGCGGCCTCCGAAGAGCCCCGGGGCGCCTCGGAGAGTCTCCGGAACACCGCCGGAACACCTCCGGCGGCCCGGGCGGCCGTCCGGCGCGAGGTCCGGCGAGAGGTCCGGGGCGAGGTTCGGGCGGGAGGTTCAGGCCCGGCGGCGGCGCCGGTTCAGCGCCACCCCGGCCGCCGCCGCGCCGGCCAGCACCCCGAGCGCGGCCGCCGCCGGCAGCCCCACCCGGGCCGCCTTGCGCCCGGTCCGGAAGTCCCGCGCCCGCCAGCCCTGGGCCCGGGCGTGGCGCCGCAGCGCGCCGTCCGGGTTCACCACGTACGGGTGGCCGACCAGCGAGAGCATCGGGATGTCGTTGGCCGAGTCGCTGTAGGCGGCGCAGCGGTCGAGGTCGAGGCGCTCGCGCCGGGCCAGGGCCCGGACGGCGGCGGCCTTGGCCGGGCCGTGCAGCAGGTCGCCGACCAGCCGGCCGGTGTAGCGGCCGTCCCTGGCCTCGGCGACGGTGCCCAGCGCGCCGGTCATGCCGAGTCGCCGGGCGATGATCCGGGCCACCTCCAGCGGGGCGGCGGTGACCAGCCAGACCCGCTGGCCGGCGTCCAGGTGCATCTGGACCAGGGCGCGGGTGCCCGGCCAGATCTTGTCCGCCACGACCTCCTCGAAGATCTCCTCGCAGATCGCCTCCAGGTCGGCGGTGGGCTTGCCGGCCACGATGCCGAGGGCGGACTGCTTGGCGTCCGAGATGTGGTCCGGGTCCTCGGTGCCGTGCAGCCGGAACCAGGCCTGCTGCCAGGCGAAGCGGGCGATGTCGCGGCGGGTGAGGAAGCCGCGGCGGTAGAGGCCGACGCCGAGGTAGAAGATCGCGGCGCCGCGCAGGATGGTGTTGTCGCAGTCGAAGAAGGCGGCGGCGCGGGGGTCGTCCGGGTCCGGGGTGTGGTTCTCGGCCGGGGCCTTGGGGGTCCGTCCGGACCTGGCCGCGGCCGGTGCGTCCGGCCCGGCGGCGTCCCCGGGCCCGCGGACGTCCTCGGGCCCGGCGGTGTCCCGGGGCCCGGCGTCGGGTGCCGGCTCGGCCCGCAGCGCGGCCTCGGCCGCCTCGGCCGCGGCTTCGCCGGCCAGGGCGCTCCGCTCGCTGTTGGAACGCCTTGCCTGGGTGAGCCTTCTGAGCACGGCCATGTCATCGAGGATAGCCAGCCGGGCGCCCGGCGACCGTGACGGAGCCGTGCCCGCGGGGTGAACAGCTCCACCGGATGAAGGCCCCGGGTGCAGGCCCCGGAGGCGGGTGGGCGCCATGGCGGAGAATGGGGCGGTGAGCCCACTGCTGCGACGTAAGAGCCCCGAGCCCGCGGGCCGGACCGTGACCCTGGTCGGCAAGCCCGGCTGCCACCTGTGCGACGAGGCCCGCGAGGTGATCCTCCGGGTGACGGGCGAGTTGGGCGCGTCCTTCGAGGAGCGGGACATCACCCAGGACGAGGAGCTGTACCGCCGTTACTGGGAGCAGATTCCGGTCACCCTGATCGACGGTCGCCAGCACGACTTCTGGCGGGTCGACGAGCGCCGGCTGCGTACCGCCCTCGGCGGCTGAGCGGGGCCTGACCGCGCGTTCGTCCGCGCATCGCCCCCCGCCGATCGGCGGGGGCGGTTCGCCGAATCGTTGCCAAAGACACTCCGTTCCGGCTTGGGGCGGGGCGGGTTGGTCGGCTTACGATCGAACGCGTTTGCGCCCGTGGGGGGCTGAGCACACGAGGAGTGCGCCATGCTTCCCGGTCCTGTCCCCGCGACGCCCGGAGCCCCGGAGTTCCGGACGGCCCCCCGGGGCTTCGCCGTGGTGGACGTGGAGGCGACCGGCCGCAGCCCGTGGCGGCACCGGGTGGTCGAGGTCGCGGTGGTGCTGCTCGACGAGCGGCTCCGCCCCGAGGGGGAGTTCGCCACCCTGCTGGACCCGCTGGGCCCGGTCGGCCCGACCCATGTGCACCGGATACGCCAGTGCGACGTCGAGGGCGCCCCGCGCTTCCGTGAGATCGCCCCGCGGCTGCTGGAGCTGCTGGCGGGCCGGGTGCTGGTCGGTCACCACGTCAGCTGCGACCACGCCTTCCTGGATCGCGAGTTCGCCCGGATCGGGGTGCCGCTGCCGCCCGTCCCGCTGCTGTGCACGATGCGGCTGGCCCGCGCCCACCTGCCGGGGGCCCGGAGCCACGGCCTGGCGGCCTGCGTGGAGGCGGCGGACCTCGGCTGGTACCCGGCGCACACCGCGCTGGGCGACGCCCGGGTGACCGCCGAGCTGCTGCGGTACTGCCTGGACGCCCCGTCCTGCCCGCCGGACGACTGGGCCGGCCCGCTGCGGGAGGCCGCCCGGCTGCCCTGGCCCCGGCTCGGCCGGGCCCGTTCCCGCCCGTCCGGCACCGCCGTCCCGCTGCTGCGCCGGGAGGCGTCGTACGGCCCGTGGCTGCCCGGTTCCCAGTCCCCGGAGGTCGTGCTGACCCAGGCCGGTGCTATGCGTTCGATGGCGTGATGCGCATCACTGTGCGGGGACAAAACGGACACCATCTTTGTGCACACGTTCACAAACGCATAGCCTGGCTGCCTAAGCCCAGCTTCACCCACAGGAGCACCGTGGCAATCGGCCGATCACCACAGAGCAGTTCGCAGACGCCCGACCAGGGCGCCGCGCGCCGACCCTCGCGTGCCCGGGGCATCCCGGAGGCGACGGTCGCCCGCCTGCCCCTCTATCTGCGGGCCCTCACCGCGCTCTCCGAGCGCTCGGTGCCGACCGTCTCCTCCGAGGAGCTGGCCGCCGCCGCCGGCGTGAACTCGGCCAAGCTGCGCAAGGACTTCTCCTACCTCGGCTCCTACGGCACCCGCGGCGTCGGCTACGACGTCGAGTACCTCGTCTACCAGATCTCCCGCGAGCTCGGCCTGACCCAGGACTGGCCGGTCGTCATCGTCGGCATCGGGAACCTCGGCCACGCGCTCGCCAACTACGGCGGGTTCGCCTCCCGCGGCTTCCGGGTGGCCGCCCTGTTGGACGCCGATCCCCACGTGGTCGGTTCCACCGCGGCCGGGCTGCCGGTGCGGCACATGGACGAGCTGGAGTCGATCGTCGAGAGCCAGCACGTCTCCATCGGCGTGATCACCACCCCGCCCGGCGCCGCCCAGCAGG
Source organism: Kitasatospora sp. NPDC057512 (assembly GCF_042802135.1). Lineage (NCBI taxonomy): Bacteria > Bacillati > Actinomycetota > Actinomycetes > Kitasatosporales > Streptomycetaceae > Kitasatospora > Kitasatospora sp. NPDC057512. Next base: position 5,525 of record NZ_JBHVET010000053.1, on the reverse strand, counting down.
TGTGCGACCGGCTGGTGGAGGCCGGCGTCACCAGCATCCTGAACTTCGCCCCGACCGTGCTGTCCGTCCCGGACGGCGTGGACGTGCGCAAGGTGGACCTCTCCATCGAGCTCCAGATCCTGGCCTTCCACGAGCAGCGCAAGGCCGGCGAGGAGCCGGACGACCGCGCCGAGTCGGTGCTGGACCGCGCCCCCGGTCCGGTCCGGGCGGCCGCCGCCAAGCTGCGCCGCGCGGCCGGCGGCAGCGGCAAGGGCCGGGGCGCCGCCGAGCCGGCGGCCAAGGACCAGGCCGAGCAGGCCAAGGGAAAGTCCGCCAAGGGCGGCGACGGGGATCTCTCCGCGGTGATGCCCGCATGAACACCGAGAGCTGTGGGGGGCGGGCATGAGCCTTCTCGTCGTAGGGCTGAGCCATCGCACGGCCCCGGTCGGGGTGCTGGAGCGCGCCGCGCTGACCGGTGAGGTGCCGACCCGGCTGCTGCACGACGCGGCCGCCACCGCGACGGTCGGCGAGGCCGCGCTGCTGAACACCTGCAACCGGATCGAGCTGTACGCGGACGTGGACAAGTTCCACGCCGGCGTCGCCGAGCTGTCGCTGCTGCTGGCCCACCACAGCGGGGTGGACCTGGAGGAGCTGACCTCCCACCTGTACGTCCACTACGAGGACCGCGCCGTCCACCACCTCTTCTCGGTGGCCTGCGGCCTGGACTCGATGGTCGTCGGCGAGGGCCAGATCCTCGGCCAGCTGCGCGACGCGCTGGCCAAGGCCCAGGAGGAGCACACCGCCGGGCGCGGCCTGAACGAGCTGTTCCAGCAGGCGCTGCGGGTCGGCAAGCGGGCGCACAGCGAGACCGGCATCGACAAGGCCGGCCAGTCGCTGGTCACCTTCGGCCTGGAGCAGGTCGCGGCGGGCGCGGGCGAGATCGCCGGCAAGCGCGCGCTGGTGGTCGGGGCCGGCTCGATGAGCTCGCTGGCCGCCGCCACCCTGGTCCGCTCCGGCGTGACCGACCTGCTGATCGCCAACCGGACCCCGGCCCGGGCCGAGCGGCTGGTCGAGATCCTCGGCCCGGACGTGGCCCGGGTGCTGGACCTCGCCAAGGTGCCGGAGGCGCTCGCCGACGTGGACCTGGTGATCTCCTGCACCGGCGCGGCCGGTGTGGTGGTCAGGGCCGAGGACGTGGCCGCCGCCGTCGCCTCCCGCAGGTCCCCCGAGCCGCTCGCCCTGTTGGACCTGGCCATGCCGCGCGACGTCGACCACGCCGTGCACGAGCTGCCCGGCGCCCTGCTGGTCGACCTGGAGAGCCTCTCCCACGCGCACGCCGCCAGCCCCGGCGCCGGCGACGTCGACCAGGTGAGCCGGATCGTCTCCGACGAGGTGACGGCCTTCGGCGCCGCCCAGCGGGCCGCCCGGATCGCGCCGACCGTGGTCGCGCTGCGCTCGATGGCCTCCGACGTGGTCGCCGCCGAGCTCGGCCGGCTGGACTCCCGGCTGCCCGACCTGGACGAGCGCTCGCGCGCCGAGATCACCCAGACCGTCCGCCGCGTCGTCGACAAGCTGCTGCACGCCCCGACCGTCCGGGTGAAGCAGCTGGCCGCCGAGCCCGGCGGCGCCTCCTACGCGGAGGCGCTGCGGGAACTGTTCGACCTCGACCCGGCGGCCGTGCACGCCGTGTCGGGCACGCCCGTCGGCGGCGCGCCCCAGCCCTCGGCCGGGGGCACCAGATGAACCGTCAGCCATCCCACGAGTACCACCGGGACGATCACCTCATGAATGGTCAACCGATCACGGAGCAGCCCTCGGCCACCGCGGCCCTGCGGCTCGGCACCCGGCGCAGCGCCCTCGCCATGGCGCAGTCGGGCATGGTGGCCCGCGAGGTGACCAGGGTCACCGGGCGCCCCGTCGAGCTGGTCGAGATCACCACCTACGGCGACACCTCCCGGGAGTCGCTGGCCCAGATCGGCGGCACCGGCGTGTTCGTCTCCGCGCTGCGCGACGCGTTGCTGGAGGGCCGGATCGACTTCGCCGTGCACTCGCTCAAGGACCTGCCCACCGCCGCCCCCGAGGGCCTGGCGCTGGCCGCCGTCCCTGAGCGCGAGGACGTCCGGGACGCCCTGGTCGCGGCCGAGGGCCTGGCCCTGGACGAGCTGGTGGAGAAGCTGTCCGGCGCCGGCCGCCCGGCCCGGATCGGCACCGGTTCGCCGCGCCGGATGGCGCAGCTGAACGCCTGGGCCAGGGCCCGCGGCGCCCAGCTGGAGACCGTCGCGATCCGCGGCAACGTGGACACCCGGATCGGCTTCGTGACCAGCGGCGAGCTGGACGCGGTGGTGCTGGCGACGGCCGGCCTGAACCGGCTCGGCCGCAGCGCCGAGATATCCCAGCACCTCGACACCGAGGTGATGATCCCGGCCCCCGGCCAGGGTGCGCTCGCGATCGAGTGCACCACCGCCGACGAGGAGCTGACCGCCGCGCTCGCCGTGCTGGACCACGCCCCGACCCGGGTCGCCGTGGCCGCCGAGCGCGCCCTGCTGGCCACCCTGGAGGCCGGCTGCTCGGCGCCGGTGGCCGCGCTGGCCACCTGGGGCCGGGAGAACGAACTGCGGCTGGACGGCGTGGTCGGCGACCCCGACGGAACCGCCCTGCTGAAGATGTCCGCCAACGGTCCGATCGTCCTCGACGAGACCGCCGAGCAGCGGGCGGCGGCCCTCGGCCGCGCGCTGGCTGACCGGCTGCTCGCCGCGGGCGCGGCCGCCCTGATGGGGGAGCGAGCCCGATGAGCCCCACCACCGCCGCCACCGACGCCCTGTTCCCGGCGGGACAGCCCGCCTCCGGACGGTGCACCTTCCTGGGCGCGGGCCCCGGGGACCCGGGGCTGCTGACCCTGCGCGCGGTCGAGGTGCTGTCCACCGCCGACGTGCTGGTCGCCGACCCGCTGACCGCCGCCGCCGTGCGCAGCCACTGTCCGGCCGGCGTGCAGGTGCACGCCCCCGCCGCCGAGGGCGCCGACTTCGACCTGGCCAAGCTGGTCGCCGAGGCCGTCCGCTCCGGCAAGCACGTGGTGCGCACCGTCGACGGCGACCCGGGCCTGGACGGCTGCGCCGCCGAGGAGATGCTCAGCTGCGCGGGCGACGGGATCCCGTTCGAGGTGATCCCGGGCGTCGCCCAGTCGGTCGGCGTCCCGGCGTACGCGGGTGTCCCGCTGCGCGCCGGTTCCGGCACCGACGTGCGCTTCGTGGACGGCGCCGCGCTGCTGGCCGGCAGCCCGGTCGACCTGGGCGCGCCGGAGACCACGCTGGTGGTCCGCACCACCCTGGGCCAGCTGCCCGCCACCGCCGCCGCCCTGGTCGCGGGCGGCCGCAAGCCGGAGTCGGCGCTGAGCGCCACGCTCTCCGGCACCACCACCCGCCAGCGGACCTTCACCTCCTCCCTGTCCGGCATCGCGGCGGACCTGAAGGCTGCCCGGGTGCTGCCCTCGCCGGTCTCCGCCCCGGTCGACCCGGCCACCTCGGTGATAGCCGTGGTGGGCGAGCAGGTCGCCCACCGGGCCTCGCACTCGTGGTTCGAGACCAAGCCGCTGTTCGGCTGGAACGTCCTCGTGCCGCGCACCAAGGAGCAGGCCACCGGCCTGTCCGAGCAGCTGCGCTCGTACGGCGCGGTGCCGCAGGAGGTGCCGACCATCGCGGTCGAGCCGCCGCGCACCCCGCAGCAGATGGAGCGGGCCATCAAGGGCCTGGTCACCGGCCGCTACGAGTGGATCGCCTTCACCTCGGTGAACGCGGTGCGCGCCGTCCGGGAGAAGTTCGAGGAGTACGGCCTGGACGCCCGCGCGTTCGCCGGGATCAAGGTCGCGGCGGTCGGCGAGACCACCGCGCAGGCCCTGGTGGACTTCGGCGTGAAGCCGGACCTGGTGCCCTCCGGCGAGCAGTCCGCGGCCGGGCTGCTGGAGGACTGGCCGCCGTACGACCCGGTCTTCGACCCGATCGACCGGGTGCTGCTGCCGCGCGCCGACATCGCCACCGAGACCCTGGTGGCCGGCCTGGTCGAGCTCGGCTGGGAGGTCGACGACGTGACGGCGTACCGGACGGTGCGCGCCTCGCCGCCGCCGGCCGAGACCCGTGAGGCGATCAAGGGCGGCGGCTTCGACGCGGTGCTGTTCACCTCGTCCTCGACCGTCCGGAACCTGGTCGGCATCGCGGGCAAGCCGCACAACGTCACGGTCATCGCCTGCATCGGCCCGGCGACCGCCAAGACCGCCGAGGAGCACGGCCTGCGGGTCGACGTGATGGCCCCGGCGCCGTCGGCGGCCGCGCTGGCCCAGGCGCTGGCGGACTTCGGTGCCAAGCGCCGGGACACCGCGACGGCCGCGGGTGAGCCGGTCTACCGGCCCAGCGAGCGCCGCCCCGGCTCGCGCCGCAAAGCCCGCTGAGGATTCTTAACTATGCTGCCGGGGGCGGCCGTTCGTCGCCCCCGGCACTGCACAACCGTTCGGAGAGAGAAGCCGTGTCCGCTGAATTCCCGTACGTCCGCCCCCGCCGGCTGCGCCAGAGCCCGGCGATGCGCCGGCTGGTGGCCGAGACCCGGCTGCACCCGGCGGAGCTGATCCTGCCGCTGTTCGTCCGCGAGGGCGTCAGCGAGCCCGTCCCGGTGACGTCGATGCCGGGCGTGGTCCAGCACACCCGGGACACCCTGCGCAAGGCCGCGGTGGAGGCGGCCGAGGCGGGCCTGGGCGGCCTCATGCTGTTCGGCGTCCCGGAGGTGCAGGACGCCGTCGGCAGCGAGGGCACCAACCCGGACGGCATCCTCCAGCAGGCGATCCGGGACGTGGTCTCCGAGGTCGGCGACTCCCTGGTGGTCATGTCGGACCTCTGCCTGGACGAGTACACCGACCACGGCCACTGCGGCGTGCTGGCCGCCGACGGCAGCGTCGACAACGACGCCACCCTGGAGCGCTACGCCGAGATGGCCCGGGTGCAGGCCGACGCCGGCGTCCACCTGGTCGGCCCGTCCGGCATGATGGACGGCCAGATCGCCGTGATCCGGCGCGCGCTGGACGAGGCCGGGCACCAGGACGTGGGCATCCTCGCCTACACCGCCAAGTACGCCTCGGCCTTCTACGGCCCGTTCCGCGAGGCCGTCGGCTCCTCGCTCAAGGGCGACCGCAAGAGCTACCAGCAGGACCCGGCCAACGCCCGCGAGGCGCTGCGCGAGCTGGAGCAGGACCTCGCCGAGGGCGCCGACATGGTGATGGTCAAGCCGGCCATGGCCTACCTGGACATCCTGCGCCAGATCGCCGACGCCTCCCCGGTGCCGGTCTCCGCGTACCAGGTGTCCGGCGAGTACGCGATGGTCGAGGCGGCCGCCGCGAACGGCTGGATCGACCGGGAGCGGATGGTCATGGAGACGCTCACCTCGATCCGCCGCGCGGGCGCCGAGCAGATCCTCACCTACTGGGCCCTCGAAGCCGCCGCGATGCTCAAGTAGCGGACCCCGTACGGCGGAAGGCCGGGCCGCTCCCGTGGGGGGAGCGGCCC
>NZ_JBHVET010000052.1:0-21305 GCF_042802135.1 Kitasatospora sp. NPDC057512 | reverse complement strand
GTCACCGTTCGGCCGGGACCTCCGGTGCGGTGGCGCCGGTCGGGGTCGCGCGCGAACCGAGGAGCTGCGCGACCGGGTCGGCGCTGCCCGAGGCGCTCAGCTCCTGCACCAGCTCGCAGTTCCGGGCGACCCGGCCGGCGACCCAGTCGCGCAGCCACCCGGACAGCCGCGGGAGCGGCAGGTCGGACGGGGCCAGCCCGGTGAGCACGCACCCGGTCGCCGCCGCCCCGCCGACGTTGACCACCACGTCCGGCAGGACGGTGTGGCCGGCCGCGCGCAGCAGCCGGCGGGCCGGTTCGGTGCAGCTCAGGTTCCCGCCCTCGACCACCAGGCGGGCCCGGACCGCCGGCACCGCCTCCTCGTCGACCGCGGCGGGGGAGGCCGCCAGCACCAGCACGTCGGCGTCGACGTGCAGCCACGCCTGCCCGGGTCCGTGGACGGTGACCCGGGCGGGCAGCCGGCTCCGGTCGATCGTGCCGTCGCTGCTGGTGAGCGCGGTGAGTTCGGCGACGGGCAGTCCGCGCTGGTCCTCGACCGTGCCCAGGACGTCGGCCACCGCCACCACCAGGTGGCCGTGGGCGGCCAGGTGATCGGCCACCGCGCGCCCGACGGTGCCGAAGCCCTGGATCGCGACGCGCTGCGGGGTCCGCGCACCGGAGGCCCGCAGGGCGCCGAGCACCGCGACGGCCACGCCGAACCCGGTGATGTCGGCCATGTGGTCCCACAGTTCGGCCCAGCCGACGGTGAGGCGGGTGGTGCCGGGGCGGCGGGCGACGTCGTACCCGGCGGCCTCGAAGGCCAGCCGCCGGTCGGCGTAGGTGGTGCCCTGGTCGCAGCCCAGGTACACCCCGCCGTGCAGCAGCGGGGCCGCGGCGCGGCCGAACCCCCGCATCACCGCCGGCCGTTCGACGACGGCGCCCGGATCGGGGGCGATGCCGGCCTTGGCTCCGCCGATGGGCAGGCCGACCAGCGCCAGCTTGTGGGTCATCGCCCGGGCGAGCCCGGCCAGCTCCTGCTCGGTCACCGTCGGGGTCATCCTGGTGCCGCCCATGGCCAGGCCGTCGACCATGGAGTCGACGACGACCCAGCCCCGGGCCCGGCACTCCGGGAGGTTCAGGGTGGTGGAGAGCAGGGGGCCGGTCGCCGGGCGCGCACCGTGCGGCGCGAGCGTCCGGCTCACTGCGCAGCACCGTCCTCCGGGACGGACCGAAGGCGCAGGCTGCGGGGGCGCATGTCGGTCCACACGCGTTCGATGTGCGCGAGGCAGTCGTCCTTCGCGCCCCGTACGCCGACCTCGTGCCAGCCCGCCGGGGTCTCCCGGTCGGCGGACCAGATGGAGTACTGCTCCTCGTCGTTGACGACGACCTTCCACTGCTCGGGTGCTTCGCTGGTCATGCCGTTACCTCCGGGTGTCGATGATTGGGGGGTGGAGCCGGTTCGTGGCGAGTGTCGACGCGGGTGCCACGGCGGGCGTCGAGGCCGTCCAGCCAGGCCGGCAGGCTGGGGGTGCGCAGGAGGCCCGTGCCGACGAGCACACCGGCGAAGCCCTCCTCCAGCAGGCGCGCCGCGTCGTCGGGGGAGCGGATGGCCCCGGCGCTCACCGGGCACCGGGTGCCGCTGCCCAGCACCGCGGGCAGGAGCGAGGAGCTCCGCCCGAGGTCGCCCGCGCCGCGTTCGCGGTCGGCGATGTCCTTGTTGTTCACCGCGATTACGCACTCCTCGGCGCGTGGCACGCGGCTGATCTCCTCCTCGGTGGTGACCTCGACGAACGGCGTCAGGCCCAGGCGCAGGCCGAGTTCGACCAGGTGACCCAGGGTGGCGCGGGGCAGCAGTGCGGCGGTGAGCAGGACCGCGGAGGCGCCGCTCTCGCGGGCCTGGTGCAGCTGGTCGCGGCGGGTGATGAAGTCCTTCTGGAGCACGGGCAGGTCCGTCGCCGCCACGACCTCGCGCAGCAGTTCCGGGGTGCCGCCGAACCACCGCCCGGTCACCACGGACAGGCAGGGGGCGCCGACGTCCTGGTAGTCGGCGACCAGCCGGGCGGCCGATCTGCCACCGAACAGGTCGGCCCCGGCGGCGTCCTGGCGTTTGAGCTCCATGATCACCGGTCGGCGGGCGTCCAGCAGCGCCTCGATGAACTCGGCCGTCATCCGGACCCTCCGACCACCCCGGCGCCGTCCGGCACCCGCCAGCCGCGCCGTACGGCCGCCACCCGCTCGGTGCTGAGCCGTCCGTCCGGGTCCCTGGCCGCGGTGTCCACGTCGATGCCCCGGAACAGGGGGTGGTCCACCACCGCCCGGTAGGCCTCCCGGTTGTCGGCCGAGATGCCGCCGGCCAGCAGGAAGGGGCGCGAGAGGCGGTCCGCGATCCCGAGGACGGCTTCGCAGCCGGCCGGTTGCCCGGTGCTGCCGATCCGGCCGTCCCCGGCCACCGTGTCCAGCAGGAAGAGGTCCGTTCCCGCCCGCTCGTACGCGGCGATCAGGGACCGTTCCGCGCGGGTGTCGGTGCCGAGGTGCAGCACCTTGACCACGGTGAGGTCCGTGGTGGCCTTCAGGGCGCGGACCAGTCCCGGCGGCTGGTAGCCGTGGAGTTGGACCCACGGCACCCGGGCCGCGGCCGTTGCCGTGTGCAGCGCCTCGGCGTCGTTGAGGAAGGTCACCAGGACCGGGCGCAGTCGTGCCATCCGGTGTACGGAGTCGGTGAGCAGTGCGAGTTGACGGAGAGTCAGTTCCGCGCGGCCCCCGGGAACGCCGTGCCACAGGCCGACGAGGTCGGCTCCGGCTCGGTCGAGCGAGGCCACGTCCTCGGCCGAGCCGGCTCCGCAGATCTTGAGCAGCATCAGGCGTCACAGCCCCAACATGGCGGCGACGCGGTTGCGTTGGATCTCCGACGTGCCCGAGTAGATCGGGCCGGCGACCGCGTCGCGCAGGTCCTTCTCCAGCCCGTACTCGGCCAGGTACCCGCTGCCGCCGAAGATCTGCACGGCGGCCAGGGCGGAGGAGAGGTTGCTCTCGCTGGCGAGGAGCTTGCTGACGGCGATGTCCCTCGTGACGTTCTCGCCCGCCGTCAGCCGGACGGCCGTGTCATAGAGCCACTTGCGCGCGGTGTCCAGGCCGATGCTCATCTCCACGAGCTTGTGGGAGATCGACTGGTACGAGCCGATCGGACTGCCGAACTGGACGCGCTCCTTGGCGTAGTCGACGCAGCGGTCGAGCCGGTAGCGCATCTGCCCGGTGCTGATGACGAAGGAGCAGAGGATCTCCCACTTCATCACGTGGTCCAGGACCAGGAACCCGGAGCCGACCCGGCCGATCACGGCGGACGCGGGGATCCGGCAGTCGTCGAAGTGCAGTTCGCTCAGCGGCGCGGTGCGCAGGCCCATGGTGGCGACGGGCGGCCCGATGACGAGGCCCGGGGTGTCCCGCTCCACGACGAAGGCGGTGATGCTGAGCGGGCCGCTGCTCGGGTGGGTGCGCGCGTACACCACGAAGACGTCGGCCACCGGGCCGTTGGTGATGAAGGACTTGCCGCCCCGCAGGACGAAGTCGTCGCCCTCGCGGGTGGCCGTGGTCCTCATCGCCAGCGCGTCGGAGCCGCTCTCGGTCTCGCTGATCGCGTGCGCCCCGATCGTCTCGCCCGAGCAGATCCCCGGCAGGTGGCGCGCCTTGAGCTCCGGCGAGCCGAACCGTTGCAGCGGGACTCCGACGCCGACCAGGTGGGTGGCGACCGAGAAGTTCAGTCCGCCGTCACGGCACCCGGTGCCGAGTCGTTCGAGCACGTGCATCGTGGTGAGCAGGTCCTGGCCCAGCCCGCCCCACCGCTCGTCGAACGGCAGGCCGAGGATTCCGGACCTCTGGATCAGCTTCCACTTGTCCCACGGGAAGGCGCCTTCGGCGTCCCCTTCGAGATGGCCGGAGCTGAGCTCCTCGCACCACTGGGCGATCCCCTCGCCCAGGGCGAGCTGGTCGGCGTTCCACCTGATCATCTGCCCGTCCTGTCAGTACTCGGAGAAGTCGGCCGAGTCCAGGGTGTGGCGCTCGTCGCCGCGCAACGCGGGCGAGAACACGCACACCAGGCGGAGGTCCTCCTCCGGGCTCGCGATCAGGAAGTGGGCGTCGTTCCGGTCGAGCGCGTACAGCGTGCCCGGCTCCAGCGGGTGGGAGGTGCCGTCGGTGTCCACGACCTCGCCCTTCCCCTCGATGCAGTAGCAGGCCTCCAGGTGGCGGCGGTACTCCAGCCGCGACTTGGTGCCGGCGCGGACGGTGGTGTCCGTCATCGTGTAGCCGAGGCCGTCGGATTCGAGCAGGAACCTGCGGCTGAGCCCGTTGCCCCAGTCCACGGTCTTCACGTCGGCAAGGTGTCGGACGATCATCGGGTGTGCCTCCTAGCGGCTTGGTGAGTACGGCGAAACGGTCTGGATGAAGGTGTGGAACTCCTCGACCACGTCGGCCCCTTCGGCGAGGGCGTGCTCGATCCGGGCGACCCCGGCGCTGCCCACGACCGCGGCGTCGGCGCCGAGGCCGTGCAGCAGGTCGATGTCCGCCCGGGAGCGGACGCCGAACCCGACGGCGATCGGTGCGGCGGTCCTCGGCCGCAGCGCGGCCAGCGCGGCGGCCAGCTCCCGGTGGTCGGCCGTGAGCCCGCCGCCGCTGCGGCCGTAGTGGGCCACCAGGTACAGGTAGGCGGTGGCGCACTCGGCGGCCGCGGCCCGTACCTCGGGCGCCGACGCGGCGTAGCAGGTGGCGACCAGGGGCAGCCCCGCCTCCCGCACCGCTTCGAGGCAGCCGGCCCGCAGTCGCGGCGGCAGTCCGTGGACCAGCAGCCCGTGGACGCCCGCGTCGGCGACCCGCCGGACGAAGCCGGGCACGGTCGGGGCCCTGACCGTGTGGCTCCAGTCGGCCAGCAGGGCCACCCGCAGGTGGCGCAGCCGGGGCAGGATCCCGCCGAGGAAGTCGAGCACCTCGTCGAGTCCGACGCCCTCGGCCAGGGCCCGCTGCGCCGATCGGCGGATGACGGGCCCGTCGGTGACCGAGTTCGGAAAGGGCACCGCCAGCTCCAGGCAGTCCACCCGGCAGTCGTCGAGCATCCGGACGACGTCGGCCAGGACGGGCAGCGGGGGGTCCCCGGCGTTGAGGAACACCGCCAGGCCGGGCCGGTCCGGTGGCCGGCGGGCGAAGAACCCGCTCACCGCGCACGCGCCGGTCGGGTGCGCAGCCGGTCGACGAGGTCGCGGGCGGCGCCGCCGTGCAGGGCGTCCTCGGCGGCCCGGATCGCCTCCGGCCACCCGCCGATCAGCCCGCTCGCGACGGCCAGGGCGGCGGCGTTCAGGCAGACGGTCCGCGTGGCGAGAGCCGTCCCCGCTCCGGAGAGCACGCCGAGGAAGTGGTCGACCACGTCCTCGCCGTCCCGGGCCGGTCGCAGCTCGGTGATGGCGCCGGTCCCGGGGCCGGGAGCCTCGGCCGGCAGCCGGATCGCGCCGGTGCCGTCGTTGGTGAGGAGGAGGTTGTCGACGGAGCTCACGAGCTCGTCGACGCCCAGCTCGTTGGAGCAGAGCCAGATCCTCCGGTCGGCGACGGTGGCGGCGACCTGTTCCAGCGCCGGCAGCAGCGAACGGTCCGAGACGCCGACGAGCTGGGCGGAGACCGGCACTGCGGCCAGGAAGGGCCCGACGGAGTTGATGAACCCGCCGATCGTCCGCAGGTCCAGCGGAACGATGCTCCGGGCCAGCAGCGCCACCTCCCGCGGGTAGACGAAGTTCCCCGGGAAGGCGATGCCGAAGCGTTCCAGCTGGGCCTCGGTCCGCTCGTACGAGGTGGTCCGTCCGATGCCGAGGCGGTCGAGCAGGTCGTGGGAGCCGCAGCTGCTCGTGTAGGCGCGGGAGCCCGTCTTGACGACGCGGACGCCCAGGGCCGCGGCGAGGAAGGCCGCCGCCGTGGAGATGTTGAACGTGGCCGGCCCGCCTCCGGTGCCGACGATGTTGGCCGCGCCGTCCAGCCGCGCGGCGACGGCCGGCCGCCGCTCGTCCAGCGAGCGGAGCATCGCGACCAGCGTGTCCGGGCCGGGCATCCGGGTGGACAGCGAGGACAGCAGCGCCACCGTCTCGCCGGGCCGGAGGGCACCGTCCCGCAGCTGGTCCCAGAAGGACCCCCACAGCTCCTGGTCGACGGCGCGGTCCCGGCGGATCAGCGCTCGCAGCACCTCGTGCATGACTAGTGGGCGTCCGTCCGCTGAAGCTGGGCCTGGTCGATGAACCTGCTGATCGAGCCGACGGAGCGGAAGCTGTCCGGGTCGAGGTCGAACTCCTCGACGCGCACGTCGAAGCGGTCCTCCAGCCAGGCGATCGTCTTGAGCAGGCCGAGGCTGTCGATGACCCCGCCGTCCACGAGGTCGTAGTCGGCGTCCAGCTCGTTCGGGCCGACGTCGGGCAGGAACTCCTCGATGATGAACTGGGTGACTACCGCGGCGTGGTTCACGTGGCCGTTCCTTCGGTGGGCTGGGACGGGGAGCAGGCGCGCTCGACGGGCGCGCGGTCGATCTTTCCGGTGGACGTCCTGGGCAGCGGGTCGTCCACGATCCGCAGGGTCGAGGGGACCGCGGTGAGCGGGAGGCGCTGTGCGCAGTGCCGGCGCAGCGCCAGCGAGTTCAGCCGGCTGCCCGGGGCGCGGCGGACCACGCTCCGCAGCAGGCGGCCGGCCACCGGGTCGGGCACGGCCACCACGGCGGCCTCGACGACCTCGGGATGGTCGAGCAGCACCTGTTCGACCTCGTGGGTGTTGACCCGGGTGCCGCGGACCTTGACCTGGTGGTCGTTGCGGCCTTCCAGGGTGATCCGGCCGTCCTCGTCGCGCCGGACGAGGTCGCCGCTGCGGAAGTAGCGCCGGGTCTCCCCGTCGTGGTGGTGGGTCGTGAACCTGTCGGCGTCCTGGGCCCGGTCCAGGTAGCCGTCGGTCTGGAAGGGCGTCGAGACGTGGAGTTCGCCGGTGCCCGGCCCGGTCACGATCCTGCCGTCATCACCGACGATCACCGCGTGGACTCCGGGCAGCGGGCGCCCGATCGGCACCGGGCCGTCCGGCGGCTCGGTGCCGTCGACCTCGTGCAGGAAGCTGTCGTTGGTCTCGGTGCAGCCGTAGACGTTGTGGAGCCGCGCGCCGGGGAAGAGACGTGGAAGCTCGGCCAGGCAGCGGGCGGGCAGGCTGTCGCCGGTGAAGACGACGTGCTCGACGGTGTCGAGCCGGCGGCCGCTCTCCGTGGTCGCGTCGACCAGCAGTTGGTAGAACATCGGTACCGCCTGCACGAGTTGGACCTCGTGGCGGGAGACCAGGTCCAGCAGGTGGCCCGGCTGGGTGGCCCGGGCCGGATCGACCAGGACGACGCGGCCGCCGTGTTTGAGCGTGGCCCAGATGTCCAGCAGGCACAGGTCGAAGGTGAGCGGCGCGTAGTTGAGGACGGTCGTTCCCCGACGGAGGCCGAACCGCTCGCCGGCCCAGGTGGTGAAGCGGTCCACCGCGCCCGTGCTCAGTGGCACGATCTTCGGCCGCCCGGTGGAGCCGGAGGTGGTGAACATGAAGGAGACGTCGGCGGGTTGCGTGGCGCGTGGCGCCCTCGGTTCCGCCGGTCGCTCCCGGGCGTCCGGGCCGGGGCCCTCCGGCGACAGGACGTGCCGGATGCCGGCCCGCTCGGCCGACGTGTGGGAGGTTCCGCCCTCCGGCACGGGTGCCGGCAGCAGCAGGAAGCGCCGTCCTTCCAGCAGGCAGGCGAGCACCAGGGCGATCGTCGAGGGCGACTTGGCGGCCGGGATGCCGATCGGCTCGTCGCCGTCCGGGGCGAGTCGGGCGATCCGCAGGCGCTCCCGCTCCGCCGCCCGGTGGAGTTCGCGGTAGGTCGTCTCCTCTCCGTGCCACACCAGGGCCGGATCGCCGGGGTGGTCGGTGGCGTGCGAGACGAATGAACCCACCAGGCTTGGCTGCTGCATCATGACTTCTCCGAGTTCATGCAACGGGGTGGGCTCTATGGACAACGGATGAGTTCATGCAACGGGTTCACCGATCTTTTTCGGAACAATGAAGGGCCGACACGAAAGGGGCCCATCCGGCCGCCTTCCCGGCGAAAGAAGAATTATCACGTGGCGCTCGTCCACGGAAGTGGTGTGCTTGATCGGCACCATGACGGCACGTCAGGGCAGGTTCCGCGGTCGGGCGCGCGGATGCTAGCCGTCGAGCGTGTTCAATCTACATAAGGATTAGCGCGGTCTGGCGTAAAGATTGTCCTGATGCCTTCGACCCCTTCTCTGTCTTGCGGAGTGAGACGGGAGCTGCCTAGTATCCGCCGTACTGTTCGCGATGAAGCGAATCGGCGAGGGGATTTCCGGGGCGCTTTAGCGCTCCCGATCGCCGTGAAAGGTGGATCCGTCATGCCTGGCTCCGATCGGAGCGCGCACGCTCCGACCCTGTTGTCCTTCGCCCAGCAACGGCTGTGGTTCCTCGATCGGCTGCGGCCGGGCCTGCCGGACCACAACGTCCCGACCGCGGTCCGGCTGCGTGGCCGGCTGGACCAGGAGGCGCTCGTCCGGGCGCTGACCGACGTCGTGCGGCGCCACGAGGTGCTGCGCGGCAGGATCGTCGACTCCGAGGGCGGCCCGTGCCACGTCACGGAGCCGGTCGAGACCTTCGTGCCGACCATCACCGATCTGACGCACACCCCGGCGGAACAGGCCTGGCAGCGGGCCCGCGAGCTGGTGGCTGCCGATCTGGCGACCTCCTTCGACCTGGGCGCCGCCCCGATGCTGCGGGCCCGGCTGATCCGCGTCGCCCCCGACGACCACCTGCTGGTCCTGGTGATCCATCACATCGCCTGCGACGGCTGGTCGCTGCCGGTGCTGTGGCAGGAGTTCTCCGCCGGGTACGGCGCCGCCGTCGACGGCCGGCCGATCGTCCTGCCGGATCTGCCCGTCCAGTACGCCGACTTCGCGCACTGGCAGCGGAGTCACCTGGACGGAACCGCACTGCAGGGCCAACTCGACTACTGGCGCGAGCACTTGGCCGACCTGAGCCCGTCGGTGCTCCCGACGGACCGGGCGCGCCCCCCGGTGTGGTCGGGCCGGGGCGACCAGGTCGGGATCGAGATCCCCGCGGAACTCGCCGACCGGATCCGCGCACTGGGGCGCGCCCACGAGGTGACGCCGTTCATGACCCTGCTGGCCGCCTTCCAGGTCCTGCTCGCGCGCTGCACGGGACAGGGCGACGTGACGGTGGGCACCCCGATCTCCGGGCGGACCCGGATCGAGGTGGAGCCGCTGATCGGCTTCTTCGTCAACACCCTCGTCCTGCGCACCGACCTGTCGGGCGACCCCGGCTTCACCGACGTGCTCGCCCGGGTGCGGCGGTGCGCGGTGGAGGCCTACGCCCACCAGGACGTCCCCTTCGAGCGGCTGGTGCAGGAGCTGCGGCCCGAACGCGACCTCGGCCAGCACCCGCTGGTCACCGTCATGTTCCAGCTGGAGGATCCGCCCGCGCTCCCGTCCGGCCTCCCGGGGCTGGAGGTGAGTGGCCATCAGATACCGAACGATGTAGCGAAGTTCGACATCGAGGTCTCCCTGACGGACCGCGGCGACCGCCTCACCGGCGTCATCCGCTACGCCGCCGACCTCTTCGAGCGCGACACGGTGCGGCAGCTCGCCGAGGGATTCACGGCGCTGCTCGACCATCTCGTCGGCGCTCCCGAACGGCCGATCTCGACCTGGGAGGCCCCGCCCGGCCTCCGCGTGGGCTCCTCCGCTCCCGCCGTGCGCCCTGCGGCCCCGCGGCCCGACGCCGACCAGGCCGGCGCTCCCGTCGCCGAGACCGAGACCGTCGCCGCGACCGAGACCGAACTCCTCGTGCTGGAGACCTGGGCCGAGGTGCTCGGTGTCACCCCGGACGGCGTGCACAGCGACTTCTTCGAGCTGGGCGGCCATTCGCTGCTCGCCTCGAAGGTCATGTCCCGACTCGGCCGGGCGCTCGACCTCGAACTGCCGGTCGTCCTCCTCTTCTACCACCCCACCGTCGCCGAACTCGCCGACGGCATCGACGCGGCGCTGCTGGCGGACCTCGGCGAAGCCGAGGCGGAACCGCTCCCCGCCGGAAAGGCCCGTCACCCGTGAAGGCACAGCACAGTCGCACCGAGCCGACCGCTTCCACTTCCACCCAGGCCGGCCTGCGCGCCCTGCTCGACCAACGCGTCCGCGCGGCCCGGAGCAGGGCCGCCGGGGGCGAGCCGGAGGCCGCGGTCCCACCCCGCCCGGAGGGTGCGCGGGTGCCGTCGTTCACCCAGGAACGCATGTGGCTGATCGAGCGGCTGTCCGACGGCCCCGCGCTGTACAACGTCCACGAGGTCTTCCGGCTGCGCGGCCCGCTGGACGTGGCCGCCCTCGGCCGCGGCCTCACCGACCTGGTACGGCGCCACGAAGTCCTGCGCACCGCCTTCCCCGAGGAGGACGGCCGCCCCGTCCCCTCGGTGGAGCCGGCCCGGCCGATCGACCTGCCCGTCACGGACCTCCGGACCGAGCCCGCGGAACGCCGCACGGAACTGGCCCTCGACCTCGTCCACTCCGAGATCCTGCGCCCCTTCGACCTGGCCACCGCCCCGCTGCTGCGCGCGTCGCTGCTGCGGGTCGACGAGGACGAGCACGTCCTGGTGGTGGTCGTCCACCACATCGCGGTCGACGGCTGGTCGATGCCGCTGCTGTGGGACGACCTGTCGGCGATGTACCGGAGCCGGCTGGAAGGCCGCGAGCACGAGCTGCCGCCCCTGCGGATCCAGTACGCGGACTTCGCCCACTGGCAGCGGGCCCGGCTCTCCGGCGACCGCCTTCAGCGCCAACTGGACTACTGGAGCGCGCAGTTGTCCGGGCTGTCGCCGCTGGACCTGCCCACCGACCGTCCGCGCGGACCGGTCCGCGCGGGCCGGGGCGAGCGGATCACCTTCACGGTGTCCGAGGAACTGGCCGAGCGGCTGCGGCTGCTGGGCCGGCGGCACGGCGCGACGATGTTCATGACGCTGCTCGCCGCCTTCCAGGCCCTGCTCGCCCGCTACAGCGGGCAGTCCGACGTGGCGGTCGGCACGCCGGTCGCGGGCCGCACCCGGCCGGAACTCGACCCGCTGGTGGGCTCGTTCATCAACACCGTGGTCCTGCGCACCGACCTCGCGGACGACCCGAGCTTCGCCGAGCTGCTCGACCGGGTCCGCCGGACCGCCCTGGACGCCTACGCGCACCAGGACGTGCCGTTCGAGCGGCTGGTGCAGGAGCTTCGGCCGGCCCGCGGCCTCGACCGCAACCCGCTGTTCCAGGTGATGGTCGCCGGCCTGTCCGACCCGTCCGCCTCGCTCCGGCTGGCGGGGACGGAGGTCGAACAGCTGGAGGTCGACAACGGCACGGCCAAGGTCGACCTCAGCCTGGTGATAGCCGACCGGCCGGGCGGCACGGACACGCCTGCCAGGACGACCGGCACCGTGGCCTTCGACACCGCGCTGTTCGACCGCGCGAGCGTGGAGCGCCTGGTCGGCCACTTCCTCCGGCTGCTGGACGCCGCGGCCGACGACCCCGACCGTCCCGTCTCCCGCCTGGACCTGCTCACCGAGGCCGAGCGCGAAGCACTGCTGGTGGCCGCCAACGCCACCGACGAACCCTTCCCCGCCGACCTCTGCGTGCACGAGCTGGTCGAGGAGTGGGCCCGGCTGACCCCCGACGCGGTGGCGGTCCGCTGCGGCACCGAGCACCTGACCTACCGGGAACTCGACCGCCGGGCCAACCGGTTGGCCCGGCACCTGCGAGCCAAGGGAGCCCGGCCGGAACGCCTGGTCGGCGTCTGCCTGCCGCGCTCGGCGGACCTGGTCGTGGCCCTGCTGGCCGTCCTCAAGTCGGGGGCCGCCTACCTGCCGCTGGACCCGGACCTCCCGGCCCGGCGCATGTCGTTCATGCTCGCCGACGCCGACGTGCCGCTGCTGCTCACCCAGCGCTCCCTGGCCGACCGGCTGCCGGAGCACGGCGCCGAGACGGTGTGGCTGGACGCCGAGGCCCCGCTCGTCGCGGCCCTGCCCGAGGACCGGCTGCCGCCGCTCGCGACGCCCGCCAACCTGGCGTACTCGATCTACACCTCCGGTTCGACCGGCCGCCCCAAGGCCGTGCTGGTCCCGCACGAGGGCGTGGTCAACTACCTGGTGGTCCGCGGCCGCCAGCTGGACCTCGACAGGTCCGACGTCGTCGCCTCGGTGGCCTCGATCTCCTTCGACGTCATCGTCCCCCAGGTGCTCATGCCGCTGGCCTGGGGCGCGAGCGTGGTGATCGCCCCGTCGGAGGTCGCGGTCGACGGCCCGCGCCTGACGGAGATGCTGCGCGAGTTCGGCGTCACCACGCTCATGGCGACCCCGGCCACCTGGCTCCTGCTGCTGGACGGAGGCTGGCAGGGCGGCCGGTTCCAGGCGATCTGCGTGGGCGAACCGCTCCAGCCCGCCCTGGCCCGGCGGCTCCTCGACCGGGTCTCCACGCTGTGGAACGGCTACGGTCCCACCGAGGCGTCCGTCGGCTGCGTCACCCGGCGGGTGGACGCCGACCGGGACCTGGCCCGGCCGGGCGGGTCCGTGCCGATCGGCCGGCCGCTCGGCAACCTCCGGATCTACCTGCTGGACCCGGCCGGCGCCCCGGTGCCCGTCGGCGTCCCGGGGGAGATCCACATCGGCGGGGTCGGCGTCACCCGCGGGTACGCCAACCGGCCGGGGCTGACCGCCGAGCGCTTCGTGCCCGACCCGTTCGGCGCGGCCGGCGGCCGGCTGTACCGGACCGGCGACCTGGCGCGGTACCTGCCGGACGGCAGCCTCGTCTTCCTCGGCCGCACCGACGAGCAGGTGAAGATCCGGGGGTACCGCATCGAGCTGGGCGAGATCGAGGCCGCGCTGTGCGCCCAGCCCGGCGTCGCCAGGGCCACGGTGACGGTGCGCGGCGGCGGGACGGACGCCGAACTGGCCGGCTACCTGGTCTGGCAGGACCGCCCCGGCGACCTGGCGGCCGTGCGGCGTTCCCTGCGCGAGACCCTGCCCGAGTTCATGGTGCCCACGACGCTGACCGCGCTCGCCCGGATCCCCTTGACCACCAACGGCAAGGTGGACCGCGGGGCCCTGCCCGAGCCCGCCCGCCACGGCCACGAGGCCGGTGCGCTCCCGCCGCGGGACCTGCCGGAACTCCTGATGACCAGGATCTGGGAGCGCGTGCTGGGCACCCCGAAGGTCGGTGTCCGGGACGACTTCTTCGCGCTGGGCGGGCACTCCCTGAGGGCGGTCGAGCTGGTGGAGGCGATCCGGCGGGAGTGGGGGGTCACCGTGCCGCTGTACACGGTGTTCCGCCACCCCACCGTCGAGGGGCTGTGCGCGGAACTGCCCAACGCCTCGCGGGCCCTGCGCCGGCTGGTGGTTCCGCTGGCCGAGGGGGACCGCCGCCGGGCGCCGCTGATCCTGGTGCACCCGCAGAGCGGCGACGTGTGCTCCTTCCTCCACCTCGCCGGACAGCTCACCGGGCACCCCGCCGAATCCCCTGTCGGCGCCCGGCCCGTCTACGGCCTGGAGGCCGTCGGCTACACCACCGACGACCCGCCCCTGGCCACCGTCGAGGAGCAGGCGCGGCGCTACCTGCGGGAGCTGCGGTCCGTCCTGCCCGAGGGACCGTACCTGCTGTCCGGCTGGTCCTTCGGCGGGCTGGTCGCCTTCGAGATGGCCCGCCTGCTGGAGGAGCAGGGGAGCCCCCCGGGGTTCCTCGGGATCATCGACGTCGGAGCGCCCGCGTCCCCCGGTGGCGCCGCCGACGGCGCGGACGCGGACCTCCACGAACTCGACGAGGAGGCCGCCCTCGCCCTGCTGCTCCACGACGCGGACGACCGCGAGCGCCTTACCTCGGGCGTACGCACCGAACAACTGCGGCGGATGGCACGGGTGTTCACCGCCAATGCCGCCGCCGCCCGGCGCTACCGGTCGACGGCACGGCTGCGGACGCCGATCCACCTGTTCACCAGCGCCGAGACCCACCCCGAACTCGGCGGCCCGGTCGTGGTCCCCGCCCGGTGGCGGGAGCGCACCCGGGGGGCGTTGAGCGTGGTCGAGGTCCCCGGTAACCACCACGACATGCTCTCGCCGCCGCACGTCGCCCGCTTCGCCGATGCGCTGTCGGCCGTCCTGGAGGAGCTCGGATGAGCGACGGACACGAACTGCCGCTGTCGTCGGCGCAGTCCGGCATCTGGTTCGCCCACCACCTGCGGCCCGGCAGCCCCGCCTACAACACCGCCGAGTACGCGGACATCCCCGGGCCGATCGACCCGGAGCTGTTCGAGACGGCCGTACGGCGCGTGGTGGACGAGACCGAGTCCTTGCGCGTCCGCCTCACCGACGGTGCCGACGGACCCCGGCAGGTCGTCACCGCGTCGCCCGACTGGACGATGCACCACGTCGACCTCACCTCGACACCGGATCCGCTGGGCGCGGCCGAGCGCTGGATGCGCGCCGACCTGTCCGCACCGGTCGGACTCACCCGGGACCCGCTGTTCCGCCAGGCCCTGTTCGCCGTCGCGCCGGACCGCTTCCTCTGGTACCAGCGCGTCCACCACATCGTGGTCGACGGCTTCAGCATGTCGCTCATCGCGCGCCGCGTCGCCAAGACCTACACCGCGCTGGTCGAGGGCCGGGCCGGCGCCGGGCCGGCCTTCGGGCCGCTGAGCGTCCTGCTGGCGCACGACGCCGCCTACCACGCCTCCGAACAGCCCGCGCGGGACCGGGAGTTCTGGGCGGCCCGGCTGGCCGGACGGCCGGACCCGGTCAGCCTCGCCAGCCGTTCGGCGCCCGCCTCGGACGGCTTCCTGCGCCGTACCGGCAGCCTCGACGCGCCCACCCTGGCCGCGCTGCGGCGGGCCGCGCGACCCGCCGGGGCGAGCTGGCCCACCGCCTTCACCGCGACCGTCGCCGCGTACCTCCACCGCCTCAGCGGCGAACGGGACATCGTGCTCAGCATGCCGGTGACCGGGCGCACCGGCTCCGCCGCGCCGGCCGTGCCCGGCATGGTGGCGAACGTGGTGCCGCTGCGGCTGCGCGTCCACCCCGAACAGGGCCTGTCCGCACTCGCGCGGCAGGTGGCCGAGGAGGTCGCCGCCCTGCGCGAGCACCAGCGCCACCGCAGCGAGGACCTGCGCAGGGAGCTGGATCCGGCCCGGTCGGAGCGGGTCCTGTTCGGGCCCGTCGTCAACATCATGTCCTTCTACTACCACCTGGACTTCGCGGGCGTCCGGGCCACCGTGCACAACCTGTCCAACGGGCCGGTCGAGGACCTCTCCTTCTCCGTCTACGACCGCTCCGACGGCACCGAGCCCCGGCTCGACGTCGACGCCAACCCGGCGCTCTACTCCGAGGCCGAACTCACCGCCCACCAGCAGCGGTTCCTGCGCTTCCTGGACGCGGTGGCCACCGCCGACCCGGACCGGCCGATCGGCCGGCCCGACCTCCTCACCCCCGAGGAACGGCACCGGACCGTCGTGGCCGCCAACCGCACCACGCGGCCGCTGCCGCACCCGACGGTGCCGGCGGCCTTCGCGGCCGAGGTCGCGCGCACGCCCGAGGCGCCCGCCGTGGTGTGCGGCGAAACCACCCTGTCCTACGCCGAGTTGAACGCCCGGGCCAACCGGCTGGCCCACCGGCTCATCGCCCTCGGCGTCCGCTGCGACAGCACGGTGGCCGTGCTCATGGATCGCTCCGTCGACGTGGTGGTGGCGGTCCTGGCGGTCGGCAAGGCCGGCGGCGCGTACGTGCCGCTGGACACCCGGGCCCCGACGGCCCGCCTGCGCCGCGTCCTGGACGACACCGGGGCGGCGGTGCTGCTCACCCACCGGGCCACCCGGGACCGCGCAGCGGCCCTCGGCACACCGGCTGTCGTCGTCGACGCCGACCCCGGCCTCGCCGACCGGCCCGCCACCGACCCCGTCGTGCCGCTGCGCCCGGACCACCTGGCGTGCGTCCTGTACACCTCGGGGTCCACGGGCACACCGAAGGGGGTGGCCCTGAGCCACCGCAACGTCATCAGCCTGACCGCGCAAGGTCATTGGCGCGAGGAGGGCGGCCCGCGCGTCCTCGCGCACTCCCCGCACGCCTTCGACGCCTCGACCTTCGAGTGGTGGGTGCCGCTGCTCAACGGCGGCCGGGTGGTGGTGGCCCCGCCCGGCGAGCTGGCGCTCGCGGACCTCCACCGGCAGATCGTCGACCACCGGGTCGGCGCGCTCTGGCTGACGGCCGGGCTCTTCCGGGTGTTCGCCGAGGAGTCCCCGGGCACGCTGGCCGGGGTCGGCCAGGTGTGGACCGGCGGCGACATCGTGCCGGCCGACGCGGTCCGGCGCGTCCTGGCCCGCTGCCCGGACTCCGTGGTCGTCGCCGGGTACGGCCCGACCGAGGCCACCACCTTCACCACGCGCCGGGTCCTGCGCCCCGGCCAGGCCGTGCCCGACGTCGTCCCGCTCGGCCGCCCGGTGGACAACCGGCGGGTGTACGTCCTGGACGAGGCGCTGTCCCCGGTGCCGCCGGGGGTGGCCGGCGTGCTGTACGTCGCCGGTGCGGGCGTGGCGCGCGGGTACCTGAACGACCCCCGCCGGACGGCCGGCCAGTTCCTGCCGTGCCCGTTCGGCGAACCGGGCGAGCGGATGTACCGCACGGGCGACGTGGTCCGCTGGAACGCCGAGGGGGAGCTGGAGTTCCTCGGCCGCGCGGACGAGCAGGTCAAGCTCCACGGCTTCCGCATCGAGCTCGGCGAGATCGAGGCGGTCCTGGCCGGGCACCCCGCCGTCGCCCAGGCGACCGTGGTCGCCGGCCCGGGCGCCTCCTCCGGCCGGCGCCTGATCGGCTACGTCGTCCCGGCCGGGGACCCGGCGCTCGACCCGGTGCTTGACCCGGTGCTTGACTCGGCGCTCGACCCGGCCTCGGTGCGGGAGCACGCCGCCGCTGCGCTGCCGGACTACATGGTGCCCTCGGCGATCGTCGTGCTCGACGCCTTCCCGCTGACGCCCAGGGGGAAGATCGACCGGGCCGCGCTGCCCGTACCCGACCCCGAGCCGGCACCGTCCGGGCCCGGGCCCCGCACCCCGGCGGAGCGGACGATGTGCGCGCTGTTCGCCGAGGTGCTCGGCCGGCCCGAGGTGGGCGTCGACGACGGCTTCTTCGCGCTCGGCGGCAACTCCCTGCTCGCGACCCGGCTGGTCAACCGGGTGCGGGTGCGGTTCGGCCGTGACCTCACCCTCGGCGCCCTGTTCCAGGCACCCACGCCGGCGCGCCTGGTCGAAGCCCTGGAGGACGCCCCGGACGCCGCGGCCGTACCGGTCCTCTCCCCACGCACCCGACTCTGAACGTTCCCGACTCTGAGCCCCTGAGGGCGATCACAGGAAGAACCTCGGCATGGTCCACACCCTCTCCCAGCCCGACGAGACCCCGGCACCGCCCGCGACACCGGAAGCACCGACCGCCGCAGCGCTGGGGGAGTCCCAGGTCCGCCGGTACTACGAGCTGGTCGACGCCGGCGACGTGCCCGCGCTGGTCGCCCTGTTCACCCCGGACACCCGCTACCACCGCCCCGGGTACCCGCCCATGGTCGGGCACGCCGAACTGGAACGCTTCTACCGCGACCAGCGGGTGATCCGCTCCGGCACGCACACCCTGGCCACCGTGGTCGCGACCGACGACCAGGTGGCGGTGCACGGCCTGTTCCGCGGCGTGCTGCACGACGGCGGCCAGGTCGAGCTGCGGTTCGCGGACTTCTTCCGGATGACGCCGCAGGGCCGCATCGCCGCGCGGGACACCTTCTTCCACGTGCCCGCGGTCTGAGGCACGGCCGGATCAGCACCGGCGGCGACCGCCCCCGCGGTCGCGCGTTCACCCCCGACGGGGACACTTCAGCACAGGAAAGCGGGAAGCAGTTGACCCAGACGGTCCTCACCTCCGACATCCCGGCGTTCGTCGGCAGCGGACGGCCACCGTTCGACGCCCGGGCGATCCACGAGCTGGTCGCCGAACAGGCCGAGCGGGCCCCGCACGCGCCCGCCGTCACCTGCGACGGACGGACCCTGACCTACCGGCAGCTCAACGACCGCGCCAACCGGCTCGCCGGGCGGCTGCGGGCGGCCGGCCTGGCGCCGGAGGACGTCGTCGGCGTGCTGGTGCCGCGGTCGCCGGAGCTGATCGTGGCGCTGCTCGCCGTCCTCATCGCGGGCGGGGCCTACCTCGGACTCGAACCGGACGACCCGGCCGGCCGCCACGCGCTGCTCCTCAAGGACGCCGGCGCGGGCATGGTGATCACCGAGGAGGCCGCGGGGCCCGCCCTGCGGGAGCGGCTGCCCGCCACCGTCGTCACGGTGACGGAGGGCGGCCCGGCGCGGGAGCCGGCCACCGGCCCGGCGGCCCCGGCCCGCCCCGGCGACCCGGACCGGCTCGCCTACGTCAGCTACACCTCCGGCTCCACCGGCGAGCCCAAGGGCGTCGGTGTGCCCCACCGGGCGGTCGACCGGCTGGTCCGGGGAGCGGACTGGGTGGACGTCCGCGCCGAGGACGTCTTCTTCCACCTCGCGCCGGTCGCGTTCGACGCCTCCACGTTCGAGATCTGGACCCCCCTCGTCAACGGCTGCCGACTGGTCCTCTTCCCCCCGGTCGCCATCACGCTGGAGCACGTGGCGCGGATCGTCCGCGCCGAGCGCGTGACGGTCCTGCTGCTGACCACCGGGCTCCTCCACCAGATGGTCAGCTCCCACCCGGAGGCGTTCGCCGACGTCCGGCACGTCCTCACCGGGGGCGACGTGGCCTCGCCGGGCCACGTCCAGCACCTGCTGGCCCGCTACCCGGAGCTGCTCTTCACCAACGGCTACGGACCGACCGAGAACACCACGTACACGACCTGCTGGACCAGCAGCACCCTCCCGGAGCTGCGGAGCGTGCCGATCGGCCGCCCGATCAGCGGCACCAGGGTCGCCGTGCTCGACGACGAGCTCGGGCCGGTGCCCGTCGGCGAGTGCGGGGAGCTGTACGTGGCCGGGGCGGGCCTGGCCCGCGGCTACCTGGGCCGCCCGGCCGCGACCGCCGAACGGTTCCTGCCCGACCCGTTCGGCACCGAGCCGGGGGCCAGGATGTACCGGACCGGCGACCTCGTGCGCTGGCTGCCGGACGGCACGCTGGAGTTCGTCGGACGCGCGGACGACCAGGTCAAGGTCCAGGGCTACCGCGCCGAACCGCGCGCCGTCGAGGTCGAGTTGGAACGGCTCCCCGGGGTGCGGCACGCGGTCGTGCTGCCGCAGCCCGACCCGGCGGGCGGCACCCGGCTGCTGGCCTACGTCGTGCCCGCGGAACCCGGTCCGGAGGGCAACGCCGACCTCGGCCGGCGGCTGCGCCACGAGCTGCGGGACAGCCTGCCGGACTACCTGATCCCCTGGGCGATCCTGGTCCGGCCCGAGCTGCCGGTGAACCGCAACGGCAAGATCGACCGCGGGGCCCTGCCCACCGCCACCCGGGTACCGCGCAACGTGCCCAACGAGTTCGTCCCGCCCGTCACCGAGGTGCAGGCCCGACTGGCCGACCTGTGGGGCGACGTCCTCGGCATCGAACCGGTCGGCGTCGACGACGACTTCTTCGACCTCGGCGGACACTCCCTGCTGGCCACCGACCTCCTGGTCGCCACCCAGCGCGAGTTCGACGTGGACCTCCCCGCGCAGACCCTGTACACGTCGCCGACCGTCGCCGAGCTGGCGACGGCCCTCAGCGAGCGGATGGGGACGGCGGGTTCGGACGGCCGGACCGAGCGCCCGGCCGGCGCGCCAGGCGGCCCGGCCGGCGCGGCGGGGGAGGAGCGGCCCCGATGACGACGGTCCCCCCGGCCCCGCGCTGCCCGGTCCTCGCCCCGCGGCCGGTCGACCTGATCGACCCCGACCTCTACCACGCGGGCGGGGCGCACGAGGCCTGGCGACGGCTGCGCCGCGAAGCCCCGGTGAGCTGGCAGCCGGTCGGCGACATCGGCTACTGGTCGGTCGTCGGCCACGCCGACGCCAACCGGGTCCTGCGCGACCACGCCACGTTCACCTCCGAACAGGGCACCCTGCTCAACCTCCTCGGCAAGGGCGACCCCGCCGGCGGCCGCCAGATGGCCGCGACCGACCCGCCCCGGCACGCGCACCTGCGCGGCCCGCTCCAGCAGGCCCTGTCGATCAAGACGGTGGAGAACGACCGGGAGGCCATCCGCCGGGTCGTCGTCGAACTGCTCCGGCCGCTGGCCGATGGCGGCCCGTACGACTTCGCCGCCGCCATGGCCACCCTGCCGATGGCGGTGATCGGCACCATGATGGCGCTGCCGCAGCAGGACTGGCCGCGGCTGGTCCGGCTTGCCCACGCCTGCATCGCCGCGGACGACCCCGAGTTCCAGCTCGCCGACGGGCCCCAGGCCACCCTGGTGACCGCCCATCGCGACCTGTTCGCCTACTTCCAGGACCTCGTCACCGAGCGCCGGCGCGCACCGGGCGACGACCTGGTCAGCGTGCTGCTCACGATGGAACTGGACGGACGCCGGCTGTCGCCGGGTGAGATCGTGTCCAACTGCTACAGCCTGCTGCTCGGCGCGACCGTCACCACCGCCCAGCCGCCGATCGCGGCGATGGTCGAACTGGCCGGGACGCCCGTCCTGGACGACTGGGCGGCCCACCCGGAACTGCTCGGCAGCGGCGTGGAGGAGGCACTGCGCTGGGCCTCGCCCACCCAGCACTTCATGCGCCACACCACCCGCGACGTCGAGATCCGGGGCGTGCCGATCCCCGCGGGGGACGCGGTCGTCGTCTGGCTGGCGTCGGCCAACCGCGACGAGACCGTGTTCACCGACCCGTACACCTTCGACATCCGACGGCGGCCCAACAAGCACATCGCCTTCGGCGTCGGCGCGCACTACTGCATCGGGCACACCGTCGCACGGGTGGCCCTGCGGATCCTGTTCGCCGAACTGCTCGGCCGGTTCACCGACTTCGAGCTCGCCGGGGCGCCGCGGCGGATGCGCTCGAACGTCATCGCGGGCTTCACGCACCTGCCGGTCACCGCGCGGACCCGGTAGGAGCCGACGCCTTCACCGCGGCTTCCTCCACGGAGGCTTCCTTCACCGCGCTTCCTTCACCGCGGCCGAACCCGACAAGAAACCCCACACGGAAGGTCATCAGTGGACGCTCCGACGGCCCGTACCCGCAACAAGTGGTTCCTGCGCGAGCCGTCGCCGGTGGCACCGGCGCGGCTGTTCTGCC
>NZ_JBHVET010000051.1:0-22051 GCF_042802135.1 Kitasatospora sp. NPDC057512 | reverse complement strand
CAGGCCATGCGCCGGGCCCGTCCGCGCGGTCAGCCGTGGGAGCCGTCCGCGCGGTCAGCCGTCGGGCCCGTCCGCTCCGTCGGCGCCGAGGGTGAAGCCGATCACCGCGCCGCCGCCCTCCCGGTTGGCGGCGAAGGCCGTACCGCCGTGCGAGCGGGCCACCTCGTGCACGATGGCCAGGCCCAGCCCGGAGCCGGGCAGGCCGCGGGCGGCGGTGGCCCGGTAGAAGCGGTCGAAGACCCGGTCGAGGTCGGCCGCGTCGATGCCCGGGCCGCGGTCGCGCACCTCCACCCGCGGGCCGCGCACCACCACCTCGATCGGGCCCGTCCCGGCGGGGTCGAACTTGGCGGCGTTGTCCAGCAGGTTGCCCACCGCGCGGGCCAGCGCGTCCGGCCGGGCGGTGACCACGGTCGCGTCCGCGTCCACCACGACCTCCCGGTCGCCGCGCCGCCGGGCCTGGGCGGCGGCCTGCTGGACCACGTCGGCGAGCAGCACCTCGGTCGGCTGCTCGTCCGCCCTGCGGTCCGCCGCGAGCGCCACCAGCTCCTCCACCAGCTGGGTCAACTCCCGGGTCTCCTCGACCAGATCGGCCATCAGCGCGGCGCGTTCGGCGGGTGGCAGCCGGTCCAGGCTGGGGAGCACCGAGAGGTTGGTCCGCAGGCTGGTCAGCGGGGTGCGCAGCTCGTGCCCGGCGTCCTGGACCAGTCGGCGCTGGTTCTCCTTGGCGGTGGCGAGCCGGCCCAGCATCCGGTCGAAGGCCCGGCCGAGCCGGCCCACCTCGTCCGTGCCGGCGGCGGGTACGGGGACGTCCAACCGCCCACTGGCGGCGACCAGTTCGGCCGCGTCGGTGAGCCGGACCAGCCGTCGGGTGATCCGTCGGGCGAGCAGCCGGCCGGCCCCGCCGGCGAGCACCGCGACGATCGCCACCAAGGCGACCGTACGGGTCCGCAGGGTGGTCAGCAGCTTCTCGGTGGGCCCGACCTGCTGGATGATCTGGACCGCCCCGCGCCGGCCGCCGAGCGAGACCACGCCGACCCGGTAGGCCTCGCGGTGTTCGTGGCGCAGCCCGATCGAGGTGCGGCCCGGCTGGTCGGCGTGGGCGAGCTCGTGGTCGGCCGGGCTCGGCGGCAGGTCGAGCCGGGCGGTGCCGGGCAGCACCGCGCCGTCGGGGTCGAGCGACTGGGTGGTGACCCGGATCGGGCGGACCAGGTCGGCGCTCAGGCCGCTCGGGCCGGCGAAGTCCCCCGGGAAGAGGACCTCCCGTTGGACCTGCCGGCCGACGGAGTCGACGGCGGCGCCGAAGTCGGCGGTCTCGTCGTCCCGGATCAGCCGCGCGGCGGCGTCGTAGCCGAGTGCGCCGATCAGCACCGCGACCAGCGCAGCGATCGCGGCGAAGGCCAGCGCGAGGGTGGTGGGCAGGCCGGGGCGCGGCAGCCGGGGGAGGCGGGGGAGGCGGCCGGTCGGGCGCGGCGGCGGGGGCGTGCGGCGGGCCGGGCGCGGCAGCCGGGGGAGGCGGCGGGCCGGGCCGGTCACGGCTCGCGCAGCGTGTAGCCGACGCCGCGGACGGTGTGGATCAGCGGCGCCAGGCCGGGGCGGTCGAGCTTGCGGCGCAGGTAGCCGATGAACACCGCGAGGTTCTTCGAGCCGGGGCCGAAGTCGTAGCCCCAGATCCGCTCGTACAGGGTGGCCTGGTCGAGGACGGCGCCGGCGTGCCGGGCGAGGAGCTCCAGCAGGTCGAACTCGGTGCGGGACAGCTCGAGTTCCTGGGCGGCGCGCCAGGCCCGGCGGGCCGGCGGCTCGATCCGCAGGTCGGCGACGGTCAGCACCTCGGTGGCGGACTCCGGCGGACGGCGGCGCAGCAGGGCGCGCAGGCGGGCGAACAGCTCGTCCACGTCGAAGGGCTTGACCAGGTAGTCGTCCGCGCCGGCGTCGAGGCCGGCGATCCGGTCCGGCACCTCGACCCGGGCGGTGAGCATCAGCACCGGGGTGCGGTCGCCGGCCTCGCGCAGCCGGCGGCAGACCTCCAGGCCGTCCGGCTCGGGCATCATCACGTCGAGCACCAGGACGTCCGGGCGCTGCTCCGCGAGGACGGCCAGGGTCTGGGTGCCGTCGGCGGCGACCCGCACCCGGTAGCCCTGCAGCATCAGCGCGCGGGCGAGCGAGTCGCGGATGGCCCGGTCGTCCTCGGCGATCAGCACGGTGTGGGTCATGGCGGAGATTCTCCCTGGCGTGCGCACGGCGGTTCCGGGCGGGGGCGGGGTGTCCGGGCCCGCTCCGGGGGGTCGCCCCGGGGCGGTCCGTGACGGCCGGGGCTGTTGCGCGGTGCTTCGCGGGCGTACGGTGGCCGTACGGTGGCGCGCCGCCGGGTGGGCCGCCTGATCCGAGTCGGCACGCCCTGCCGGAGGCCGCGATGGCAGACCGGATGGCCTTCTTCACCACCCCGCGCGAAGAGCGGGCGCGGCGTGATGCGCGCGAGCGGCTGGGGGACTGGCGGGAGGTGTACCGGCCCGGCCCGCTGCTGCCGGTGGTGGGCGGGCAGGCGGGGCGGTGCATGGACTGCGGGCTGCCGTTCTGCCACAGCGCCTGTCCGCTCGGGAACCTGGTGCCGGAGTGGAACCGGCTGGTGGCGGAGTCGGGGACGGGTTCCGGGGAGGGGGCCGGAGCGGGCGCGGAGGGCGGCGCGGACTGGCGGGCGGCCGCGGCACGGCTGCTGGCGACCAACAACTTCCCGGAGTTCACCGGGCGGCTCTGCCCGGCGCCCTGCGAGAGCGCCTGCGTGCTGGCCATCGACGGCGCGGCGGTGGCGATCAAGAACGTGGAACTGGCGATCGCCGACCGGGCCCTGGACGCGGGCTGGGACGGGCCCAGGCCGCCCGAGTGCGCCGAGCGGGCCGGTGGGCGGCGGGTCGCGGTGATCGGCTCGGGCCCGGCCGGGCTGGCCGCCGCCCAGCAGCTGACCAGGGCCGGGCACGCCACCACGGTGTACGAGCGGGCCGACCGTGCGGGCGGGCTGCTGCGGTACGGCATCCCGCCGTTCCGGCTGGAGAAGCACCGGCTGGAGCGCCGGCTGGACCAGCTGCGGGCCGAGGGCACCGACTTCCGTACCGGGGTGTGGGTCGGCCGGGACGTCCCGGGCGAGGAGCTGCGGGCCGGGTACGACGCGGTGGTGGTCGCGGTGGGCGCGACCGCCTGCCGGGAGCTGCCGGTGCCGGGGCGGGACCTGTCCGGGGTGCACCAGGCGATCGAGTACCTGACCTGGGCGAACCGGGTGGACGAGGGCGACTGCCCGGTCTCGCCGATGTCCGCCGAGGGGCGGCACGTGGTGATCGTCGGCGGCGGCGACACGGCGGCGGACTGCCTGGGGACGGCGCTGCGCCAGCGCGCCGCCTCCGTCACCCAACTGGACATCAACCCGCGTCCGCCGCGGGGCCGGGCCGCCGGGCAGCCCTGGCCGGTGTACCCGAAGGTGTACCGGGAGACCACCTCGCACGAGGAGTCCGGCGCGGCGGAGGCCGGGCCCCGGGTGTTCGCGGCGACCACCGTCGGCTTCGAGCCCGGCCCGGACGGCCGGCTGGCCGCCGTCCGCCTCGCCGAGGCCGAGCCCGCCGACCGCAGCCCGCGGGCGGGCACCGAGCGGAGGCTGCCGGCGCAGCTGGTGCTGCTCGCGCTGGGCTTCACCGGGCCGGACCCGGACCGGCGGCTGTTCGCCCAACTCGGCCTCGCCACCGGGCCGGAGGGCACGCTGGCCAGGGACGACGGCTTCGCCACGGCGGCGGAGGGCGTGTTCGTGGCGGGGGACGCCGGGCGCGGGCAGTCGCTGATCGTCTGGGCGATCGCCGAGGGGCGGGCGGTGGCCGCGGCGGTGGACCGGTACCTGCGGGGGTGGACGGAACTGCCGGCGCCGATCCGGGCCTCGGCGCGGGCTCTCACGGTGTGAGACCGGGAGCGCCCGCGCCGGTCGGGGCGGTCGGGGTGGGGGTTCGCTGTCAGAACAGCGGCAGGCGGCGGAGGAACACGTCCTCGGCGTTGTTGGTGTCACCCGGGACGAGGGTGCTGTCGGACGAGGTGAACACCACCGATGTGCCGAAGGCATCGGGGAACGGGGCGTACGAGGAGCCGGTGGTCTGCGCACCGTCGCCCGCCACGGTGACCCGCTCGGTGCGGCCGGTCCACAGGTCGCGCCGGAACACGTCCTCGGCGTTGTTGGTGTCGCCGGGGACGAGGTTCTCCGCCGTCGAGCTGAAGTAGACCCACCGGCCGTCCGCCGTCAGCCGGCCGCCGTAGGAGTCGAAGGTGGTCTTCGTCCCGGGCAAGCCGACGCTGACCAGCGTTTCGGTGCCCTGCCGGAGGTCGCGGACGTAGACCTCGAAGTGGCGGTCCCAGGAGGTGTCGCCGTGGATGATCCAGGAGGAGTAGACGGCGTAGCGGCCGTCCGGGCTGATCGACGGGTCGGCCGCGCCCCGGTAGCCGCCGTCGGGGGCCGAGGAGGCCAGGCTGGTCCGCTCGGTGCGCAGGTCGCGGACGTACAGGGGGTAGAGGCGCGGCTTGAGGAGTTCCGCGTGGGTGTCCGCGTGGGTGTCCGGGCGGGTGTCCGAGTCGGTGTCCGCGCGGGCGTTCGGGCGGGCTTCCGGGCGGAGGGAGTCGGCGGCGAACTCCTGGTCGGAGCCGGCCCTGAGCTCGGCGACCGCGACCGGGGAGAGGGTGTCGGGCCGACCCGGGCCGATGAGGTTGGTCGCCTTGGAGATGAAGACGACCGTGCTGCCGTCGCCGCTGATCTCCGGCGAGGCGGAGGAGGCGTCGGCCTCCTTGCCGTCCGCGCCGATGCTGACCAGGCGGGTGTCGCCGGTCCAGAGGTCGGTGACGTAGATGTTGCCGCCGAACCAGGTGACCGTGCCGGGGGCGAGGTCGCTGCGGTTGGACTGGTAGGCGACGTAGCGGCCGTCCCAGCTGATCGAGGGGACGTCGGACACCCGGTCGGTCTGCGGGGCTCCCGGCGCCTTGCCGACGCTGACCAGCCGGGTCTCGTCGGTCCAGCGGTCGTGGACGTAGACGTCCTGGTAGCCGCGGTTGGCGCCGGGGGCGAGGTTCGTGGCGCTGGAGCCGAACGCCACGTAACGGCCGTCGCCGCTGATCGCGGCGTGGTGGGCGGGGCCGTCGGCCTGGACGCCGCCCGGGCCGGTGTCGACCCGTTCGGTGCGGCCGGTCCACAGGTCGCGGACGAAGACGTCGGTGGCGCCGTTGGTGTCGCCTGGTACCAGGTCGGCCGCCTCCGAGGTGAAGACGGCGTAGCGCCCGTCGGCGCTCAGGCCGCGGGCCTGGGAGGCGCCGGTGGCCTGCGCCTGGCCGGGGCCGACGGAGACGCGTTCGGTGCCCGTGCCGCCCGGCAGGGCGGACGGCTGTGTGGTGGACGGCTGTGTGGTGGACGGGGCCGCCTGGGCGGGGGCGGCGACGGTGATGGTGACGGTGATGGAGACGGCGGCGGCCAGTGCGGCGGCCGCGAGGGTGCGGGCCGCGCGCAGTGGGCGGCGGATGCGGGTCATCGGGTTCCCTCCCCTGGGATCGGCCGTGCCGCGTCGGCGGTGGACGCCGAACTCCCCGGCGGCCGGCTCGGGGTGAGCCAACCCCCGGGCGGGGTGGTCGGTCAACGGGTGGGTGTCGGGAGCGGCGCATTCACGCCGGAGGGCGGGGAGGCCGTGGACGCGGTCGCATCGGGTACGTACGGTCTTTGCTACGATCCGGCGAAACTGGTGTCAGGAGTTGTGCGTACATGGGTCGGAGGGTGGGGGACGTGGGTTCCGACGAGCGGGCGGTGACGTCGGTCGAGGTCCGCTACACCCCGACGGCCGAGGACTTCCGGGAGTCCTTCGCGGCGTGGGACCGGTGCACGGTGGCCGGTCGCCGGTCGCGGCGGGCCGTGTACACGGTCGCCGTCGGCGGGACGGCGGTGGTCGGGCTGCTCGCCGTCCTCGGCGGGACGGTGCTGCGGGTGGTCGCCCTGCTGGTGGCGGTCGTGCTGCTCGTGGTCCTCGCGGGGCCCGCGACGCGGGTGCGGCGGGTGACCAGGGCGGCGATGGAGAAGGGCGAGTTCAGGGTCCTGCTGGACGACCACGGGGTGGTCGTGAGCACCGAGGCCGCGGTCACCGAGTTCGCCTGGCCGGAGCAGCGGTACTACCTGGAGACGCCCCGGCTGTTCCTGCTGCTGAGCGGCAACGAGGAGACCGGTGTGCTGACCATGCTGCCCAAGCGCGGGGTCGACGACCTCCGGGGGCTGGCGGAGCTGGTCGACCGGCACGCGACGGCGCTCGTCCGGGACTGAGCAGTCGTGGGGTGGGTGCGGCGGGCGCGTCACGGGGTGGGCTCCGGCGCGGCCGGCCCGGTGCGGTGCGCCCGCTGGTCGTAGCGCCAGAGCGCGGGGAGCGCGGCGGACACGGCGGCCGAGCTGCCGAGGCAGAGCAGGCCCCCCGTGCGCAGCGCGGCCCGGATGCCCTGGCGGGCGGCGAGCCCGCCCGCCCGCAGGTCGCCCAGGGCCGGTCCGGCGGAGCCGATCAGCATCTCCAACCCGGCCGCGCGTCCCCGGAGTTCGTCCGGAATGGACTGGTTCCAGATGGCGCTGCGGAAGGTGTCGCCGACCCAGTGCGCGCCGCCCGCGACCGTCAGGCAGAGCAGGACGGCCCACAGGCCCGGGGCGAACGCGGCCGCCGCCGTCGCCGCGCCGACCAGGGCCGCGGAGAGCAGGACCAGTCGGCCGTGCCGGTGCACCCGCTCCGCCCACCCGCCGGTCGCGGCGGCGATCAGGCTGCCGGCCGCACCGGCCGAGTAGAGCAGGCCGAGCGCCCAGGTGGCGTCCAGCTCCGCGGCCAGGAACGGGAAGAGCGCGGTGGGCAGGGCGAAGACGGTGGCCGCGAGGTCGGCCAGGTAGGTGCCGACCAGGTCGGGCCGCCGGGCCGCGTACCGGGCGCCGTCGAGGAACTCGGTGAGCCGCGGCGCCTCGGCGTCCCGCTCCGAGGGGACCGGCCGGACCCGGGCGAGCAGGGCGATCGAGAGTAGGAAGGTGCCGAGGTCGACCAGGTAGGCCGCCGGGACGCCGGCGGTCGCGATCAGCAGGCCGGCCGCCGCCGGGGCGGCCACGCCGCCGATGCTCCAGCGCAGGGAGAGCAGGGCACCGGCCGCCACCAGCTGGTCCTGGGGCACCAGTCGGGGAACCATCGCCTCGACCGAGGGCTGCTGGATGCCCTGGATCGCCGCCGCCACCCCGGCGGCGACGTAGAGCGGCCAGACGGCGGGGGTGCCGAGCAGTGCGTTGGCCAGGAGTAAGGCGCTGAGCGCGGCCAGGGCGACCTCGGTGACCAGGGCGACGGTGCGGCGGTCGGCGCGGTCGGCGAGGACGCCGCCGTAGAGGCCGAACAGGATGACGGGCACGAGCTCGACCGCGCCGACCGCGCCCACGGCCAGCGGCGAGCCGGTGAGGTCGGCGATCTGGAGCGGGATCGCGGTCATGGTGAAGATCGAGCCGAGCAGGGTGACGGTGCCGGAGGTCCAGGTCAGCCGGAAGTCCCGGGAGGAGCGCCAGGGGGCGGTGTTCGGCAGCAGCCGGGACCAGCGGCGGTCCGGTTCGGGGGTGGTGTTCGGGTTGGAGGTGGGGTTCGGTTCGGAGGTGGGGTTCAGGTTGGAGGTGGGGTTTGGTCCGGAGGTGGGGTTCGGGTTGGAGGTCACGAGGGGTGGGATCCCTTCGCGGTCGTCGGCGTCGCGACGGCCGTCCTTATCGCTGATAAATTCCAGCTCGGGAACTTATCGGCGATAAGGTGGGTCTGGCAAGCGGATAACCCAGGAGGGCGATCGGATGGCGCTGCAACGCGACGAGGTGGTGCGCACGGCGCTGCGCCTGCTCGACGAGGAGGGCATCGACGGGCTGACCACCCGTCGGCTCGCCCGTGAACTCGGCGTCCAGTCACCGGCGTTGTACTGGCACTTCAAGAACAAGCGGGAACTGCTCGACCTGATGGCCGAGGCGATGCTCGCCGAGGCCCTCCCGCCCGACCGCGAGCCGGACCCGGCGCACTGGCCCGAGTGGATCGCCGCCGACGCCCGCGCCAAGCGCGGCGCCCTGCTCGCCTACCGCGACGGTGCCCGGGTGCACGCCGGAACCCTGCCCACCGCGGACGAACTCCCGGCGGTGGAAGCCCAGTTGGCCGCCCTGTGCGGGGCCGGGCTGCACCCGCGCACGGCGCTGCGGCTGCTGCTGACCGTCGACCGGTACATCATGGGCTGGGTCACCGAGGAGCAGGCCTGGCGGCAGGACACCGCGGACCGCGACCGGCCGCCGTTCCCGGATGAGGCGCTGCGCGAACTGCCGCTGCTGCGCGAGGCGGTGGACGTACTGCGGATGACCGACCACGACGCGGACTTCGAGTACGGGCTGCGGGTGCTGATCGAGGGGTTCCGGGCGGAGATCGCGCGGGAGGCGGCGGAGGGGGTGCCGGCGTCGGACCGGGCCCAGGGGGGCCGGGCGTCGGACGGGCCGGCGTGACTGGACTAGCGTGGCGCCCATGACCACCCTTGATCCCCGCAGTACGGCCCTGGTCCTGATCGACCTGATGGACCGGATCGTCGCCAACCCGCTCGCGCCGCGCACCGGTTCGGAGGTGGTGGAGGCCTCGCTGGAGCTGGCCCGGGAGTTCCGGGCGGCGGGCGCGCCCGTGGTCGCGGTCCGGGTCGAGCGGCCGAACGTCACCGAGCAGCCGCCCGGGAGCGGGCTGGTCGCGGAGGTCGCGGCGGTGGCCGACGAGGTCGTGGTGAAGCGCACCATCGGCGCCTTCCAGGGCACCGGGCTGGACGGGCTGCTGCGGGCGCGGGGCGTGGAGACCCTGGTGTTCACCGGGATCGCCACCAACCTCGGCGTGGAGTCGAGCGCCCGGGCCGCCGGCGACCACGGGTACCGGCTGGTGTTCGTCGAGGACGCGATGGCCGCGCTCACGGCGGAGGAGCACCGGGCGTCGGTGGAACTGGACTTCCCGCGCCTCGGCGAGGTCGTCGAGGCGGCGGACCTGCGGTTGGGGTGAGCCTGCGGGGACGGGGCTACGGCCGGGCGGGGTGGCGGGCTGCTACGGGCGGGCGAGGCGGAGGGCTGCTACGGCCGGGCGAGGCGGAGGGCTTCGCGCAGCCGTCCCTCCGAGGCCGTGAGCAGGTGCGCGGCGGTGGGGGCGTCCACGTCCGCGAGCAGGGAGAGGATGGCGTCCTTGACCCGGCCGCCGGTCGCGGTCAGGGCGCGGTCGACCGCGGTCCCGTCGGCGCCGGTCGCCTCGGCGACGATCCGTCGGGCGCGGTCGCGCAGCTTGTCGTTGGTGGCGCGGAGGTCGACCATCAGATTTCCGTACGTCCGGCCGAGCCGGACCATCACGGCCGTGGACAGCAGGTTGAGCACCAGCTTCTGCGCCGTGCCCGCCTTGAGCCGGGTCGATCCGGCCAGCACCTCGGGCCCGACCTCCACCTCGACGCCCAGCTCGGCCGCGGCCGCGAGCGCCGAGCCGCGGTTGCACGCCAGCCCGACGGTCAGCGCCCCGGCCGCGCGCGCGGCGCGGACGGCGGCCAGCGGGTAGGGCGTACGGCCGGAGGCGGAGACGCCCACCAGGGTGTCGGCGGGGGTGAGGGCGAGCGCGGCCACATCGGCCTCGGCGAGGTCGGTGCGGTCCTCGGCGCCCTCGGCCGCCGCCGTGACGGCCGGGCGTCCGCCCGCGATCAGGCCGACGACCAGCGCCGGATCGGTGCCGAAGGTCGGCGGGCACTCGACGGCGTCCAGCACGCCGAGCCGCCCGGCCGTCCCGGCGCCCGCGTAGACCAGCCGGCCACCGCGCGCCATCCGGGCGGCCACGGCGTCGACCACGGCGGCGATCCGCTCCAACTCCCCGGCGACGGCCTCAGGCACCGTGCGGTCCTCGGCGTTCATCAGCCGGAGCAGCTCGACCGTGGGCAACGCGTCGATCGCGGCCCACTCGGGGCGGATGGTCTCGGTCGCGGGAACGGTGTCACGGCTCATGCGCCCGCCTCGCTTCGTTCGGCAGGGGCATCCGCCCAGGCGCATCGTCCGATGGTTCGCTCGCTCATGCGGCCAGCCTCCCCGGGTGCGGGGCGCCCGAATCCGGGCAAGCGTGAATGGAGGGGCAAGCGTGGATGGAGGGAACGAGGGAGGCCGGAGGGAGGCGATGGCCGTGGAACCGACCCTTGCCGAACTGCTGGAACGGTTCGGCCGCACCTACGCGGAGGAGGCCGGGATCACGCTGCGCGACAAACCCTCGCCGCTCTACCGGCTGCTCGTCCTGACCGTGCTGTGCTCGGTTCGGATCAGTGCCGACATCGCCACGGCGGCGGCCCGCGAGCTGTCGGCCGCCGGGCTGCGGACCCCGCGCGCCATGGTCGACGCCCGGCGCGGCACGGTCATCGAGGCTCTGGGTCGGGCCCACTACGTGCGCTACGACGAGAGCACCGCCACCGCGCTCGGACGGGGGGCCGAGCTGCTGCTCGACCGTTGGCACGGCGACCTGCGGCGGCTGCGGGGGGAGGCCGGGGGCGAACCGGAGCGGATCGGCGAGCTGCTCCGGGAGTTCCCCCGGATCGGGCCGGTCGGCGCCGGGATCTTCCGGCGCGAGGCGCAAGCGGTCTGGCCCTCGCTGCGGCCGTACTTCGACGAGCGGGTGCTGGCGGAGGCCCGGACGCTCGGGCTGCCGGGTGAGCCGGCCGGTCTGGCGGCGCTGGTCGGGCCGGCGGACCAGGCCCGGTTGGCTGCGGCGCTGACCAGGGCGAGTCTGGCGCACGTGGGGGTCGGGTGAGGGGCGGGTCGTCCGGAGGGTGGGTGCGGGGTCACGCCATCCAGAAGAAGACCGCCGTCATCCGCCGCTCGGCCAGGTCGGCGCCGTAGTAGCCGGTGGCGCTGTGGATCAGGTTGGCGTGGTAGAGGAGCAGGTGGTTGTAGCGGTTGGGGACGCGGACGTCCTCGGTGAAGTGGTCGGCGGGAACGTGGCGGGTGCCGAGCGCCTCGACCAGGTTGTTGTGCGGGGCGTTGACCAGGTTGCCGCCGAGGCGGCCGCCGGGGAACTGTTGACGGTAGAAGCTGGTGCCGGCGTCCTTCGGGGCGCCGGGGCTGAGGTAGAGGACGGCGGCGTAGCGGCAGAGTGCGCGCGAGTCGGTGTGGGGGCGGGACTCGGACTCCTCGGCGCCGACGACCTGGACGCAGTTGTGGTTGAGCGTGCCGCCGCCCGGGGTGCTCTGCACCCAGAGCCGGGAGGCGCCGGTGGCCTTGCGGACCAGCGACTCGACCCGGGCCAGTTCCTCGGGTTCCAGGCCGGGCATGGTGCGCAGCCCCGGCCAGGTCTCGGGGCGGTGCGGATAGCCCTCGGTCCAGTCCCCGCGGGCCAGACAGCGCTCCCGGACGGCGTCCGGGTCGGGCAGTACGTCGTCCAGGACCCAGTAGTCCCGGCCCCGGGTGGGCTTGCGGTAGGGCAGGACCGGCAGGGCGGTGGGCCTGATGGGCTGTGAGGGCATGGGCCGACGATAGAGGCGGCGATCGCCAACCTTCTGCCGTGAGCAGGTCAACCTTTCGTCAAGGGTGCTCCGGCCCGGACGCGCGGCTCAGCCCCTGGTGGGAGGCCGGGCCTGGGCTAGGCCTCCCGCACGGCGAAGCTCCCGAGGGCGCCCTCCAGGCGGTCGTAGGCCCGGACCGCCGAGGGGCGGACGGCGGTGGCGATCGCCGCCTGCTCCTCGCCCGCCAGGGTGCGGCGGAACACCTCGGCGAACACCGCGCGGTCGACGGCGGCGAGCAGCGCGGCGGCGACGCGGCACTCGAAGCCGACGGGTCTCTCGTGCACCGCCTCGGCGAGCGCCTCGGCGAGTGCCGTCTCGCCCTGCTCGTGCAGCTCGCGCAGCCGGGCGCCCAGGGCGGGGCTGTCGAAGACGGTGCGGGCGAAGTCCGGGCCGGAGAAGCCGAGCCGGGCGTCGTGCCGGTCGAGCCCGGCGAGGCAGTCGCGGCGCAGCGCGGCGAGCGCGGACTCGCCCGGTATGCGCTCCGCGACGGTCGCGGCGAGCCGGACGACGAGCTCCTCGTGCAGGTCGAAGAAGAGGTCCTCCTTGCGCGGGAAGTGGTTGGTGACGGTCATCTTGGCGACGCCGGCGGCGGCCGCGACCTCGGCGATGGTCGTGCGGTCGAAGCCCTGCTCGATGAAGAGCCTGGTCGCGGCGTGCGAGATCGCCTCGCGGGTGCGGCGCTTGTTGAGCTCGCGCAGGCTCGGCGTGGTCGCGTTCTCGGTCATGCCGGGAGCGTAGCGCAGGTTGCTGGGTCGAGTACAGGAATTAGGCTTGACCTAATCAGTGGGTCCGGCCTAAGTTCTTCCCGGGTGGTCGGAGCGGCTGCCCGGGTGAGCGTCCGAGAGTGTGCCGAGCGAGCGTCGGGGTGCCGCACGCGGGTTCGGGGGCGGCTCGCCCGACTGCGACTAGGGAGGGGCGCATGACGACATCCGTCACCGCGAAGGACCAGCCGGGAGGAGTCCGGGAGGGGGCGCCGGAGCCGATTCCGCCGGGCCTGTGGAAGATGGCCTCGGTGCTCGCGCTGGGGCCGGTGCTCGCGCTGTTGGACAGCACGATCGTCAACGTCGGCATCGACTCCGTCGGCCGCGATCTGCACGGCTCGATCGCGGAGGTGCAGTGGGTGGCCACGGGGTACCTGCTGGCGATCTCGCTGACCATGCCGCTCTCGGGATGGGCCGCCGGCCGCTTCGGGGGGCGGCGGGCGTGGCTCGCCTCGGTCGTCCTGTTCGTGCTCGGATCGGCGCTGTGCGGCCTGGCCTGGTCGACGGGCAGTCTGATCGCCTTCCGGGTGCTGCAGGGGATAGGCGGCGGGATGATTCAACCGCTCGGCCAGGCGATCATCATACAAGCGGCCGGGCCGTCCAGGGTCGGGCGGGTGATGGGCACGCTGATGCTTCCGATCAGCCTGGCCCCGGTGCTGGGGCCGATCCTCGGCGGGCTGGTGCTGGAGCACTTCGACTGGCGTTGGATGTTCCTGCTGAACGTGCCGGTCGGGCTGGTGATCCTGCTGCTCGCCGCCCGCTGGCTGCCGGCTGACGAGGCGTCGGACATACCGAAGCCCCGGCTGGACGTGACGGGGCTGGTGCTGCTCTCGCCCGGTCTGACCGGGCTGGTCTACGGGCTCTCGACGATCGGTGACGGTGCGACGGCCGGCTGGGTCGCGCTGGTGGTGGGCGCGGTGCTGGTGGCGGTCTACGGCTGGCACGCGCTGCGGCTGGGCCGCAAGGCCGGCCGGGCGCCGCTGATCGACCTGCGGCTGTTCGCCCGGCGCGGGTTCTCCGTGGCGACGGCGAACAGCTTCCTCCAGGGCGCCGCGCTCTACAGCTCGATGTTCCTGGTGCCGCTGTACTACCAGCAGGTGAAGCACACCGGGGCGGTGGAGGCCGGTCTGCTGCTGGCGCCGCAGGCGCTCGGTACGGCGGTCACCGCCATGCTGGCCGCCCGGATCACCGACCGCTTCGCGCCGCGTCCGCTGATCATGATCGGCATTGCCTGTTCCCTGGTCGGCACGCTCGCGTTCACCCGGCTGGGCAGCGGCTCCGAGCCGGCGGCCTGGCTGATCGCCGGCTCGCTGGCACTGCGCGGCGCGGGCATGGGGCTGATCGCGATCCCCGGCCTGGCGGCGGTGTACGGGAGCGTCGAGAAGGCCCAGGTGCCGGCGGCGGCGGGCGCGGTCAACGTGCTCAACCGGCTCGGCGGGGCGCTCGGCACGGCGGTGCTGACGCTGGCGCTCCAGCAGGCGCAGGGCGGGCACCCCGACCAGCCGGGTGCGGCCTTCGGCGAGACCTTCTGGTGGGTGCTGGCCCTGTCGGCCCTCGCCATCGCCCCGGCACTGCTCTATCCGAACACCCGCCCGTCCCGCTGACCGCCGGGCGGCTCCCGACCGACCAAGCATGGAGGTACCCGTGTCCACCCGTCACCCCGGCGCTCTCCGCCTGCTCAGCGTGCACGCGCACCCCGACGACGAGTCCAGCAAGGGCGCGGCCACCCTCGTCCGGTACGCGGCCGAGGGCGTGGACGTCCTGGTCGCCACCTGCACCGGCGGAGAGCGCGGCTCGGTGCTCAACCCGGCCATGGACCGGCCCGAGGTCCGGGCCGACATCGCCCGCGTCCGCCGCGAGGAGATGGCGGCCGCCCGGGAGATCCTCGGGGTGCGCCAGAGGTTCCTCGGCTTCGTCGACTCCGGGATGCCCGGGCCGGGCGAACCGCTCCCGGAGGGATGCTTCGCGGCCCGGCCGGTGGAGCTCGCGGCGGCGCCGCTGGTCGCGCTGATCCGGGAGTTCCGCCCCCAGGTGGTCGTCACCTACGACGAGACCGGCGGGTACCCGCACCCGGACCACGTGATGACCCACCGGGTCACCGTGGCGGCCGTCGAAGCCGCCGCCGACCCGCAGCGCCACCCCGGGCAGGGCGAGCCCTGGCAGGTGTCCAAGCTCTACTACCACCTGGCGCTCTCCCGGGCGTGGTTCCAGGCCCTGCACGCGGCCATGACGGAACGCGGCGTCCCCTCGGGGATGGGCGAGCTGCTCGCCGGTTGGCCAGACACCCCGCCCGCCCTGGCCACCACCACCCGGATCGCGTGCGCCGAGCAGTTCGCCGTACGGGACGCGGCGATGCTGGCGCACGCCACCCAGGTGCAGCCGGGCGTGGCCTTCATGGCCCACCCGCGGGACATCGAGCGCGAGGTCTGGCCGACGGAGGACTACCACCTGGCCCGGAGCCTGCTGCCGGAGGCCGGTGCGGCGGCCGCGGCGGGCGGGATCGAGACCGACCTGTTCGCCGGACTCCGGGCGGAGGTGGAGGTGGGGGCGGGTTGAGCCTCACGGTCGGCGTGGCGGTGCGGGCCGTGGTGCTGCGGGCGGTCGTGCTGCGGGCCGTAGCGGTGCGGGTGGTCGTGGTGCTGCTCGGTGGCGGGTCGGCTGCCGTCCGTTCAGCACTGGCCGTCGGCGAGCACGTAGAAGCCCGGGCCGGTCTGCTTCAGGGTGTGGGTGACGAAGGTGTTCCAGAGCCCCATGCTCTGGCCCGAGCCCAGCGCGTAGGTCAGGCCGCCGCTCTGGGTGGCACGGCCGGCCAGGACCTGGTCGTAGTTGCTGGCGGTGAAGCACTGGGGTGCGCCCCCGCCCGGGGTGGTCGCCGTCACCGCCGCCGACCGGGCGCCGACCGTGCCCGAGCCGTCGACCGCCGCCACGGTGTAGCCGTACGTGGTGCCGGCCGCGAGTCCGGTGTCGGTGAAGGCCGTACCGGTCGCGGTGCCGACCTGGCCGCCGTTGCGGAAGACCTGGTACGAGGCCGCGTCGCTGACGGCCTGCCAGCCGAGGGTGATCGAACCGGCGGTCGCGCTCGCGGTCAGGCCGGTCGGGGCCGGCAGCCCGGGGTCGGTGGGGCCGGAGCCGCCGTCCAGCCCCCAGAACCGCGCGGTGTGATAGCCGGAGCAGATGGTGTCGAGGAAGTAGGCGCCGGTCGATCCGCACTGGTCGGCCCCGGAGCCCGGGTGGACGGCCAGGCCGTGGCCCATCCCGCTGATCGTGAACACCGTCACGGCGGGCGCTCCGCTCGCGTCGGCGTAGAGCTCCTGGGTGGTGCCGCCGGGGAGGCTCCGGGTGCCGGTCGGCTGGCGGCCGATGCCCTGGACGTTCGTCCACTGGTCCCGCAGCTCGGTCGCGTTCACCGGCCTGACCACGGTGTCGGCCGTGCCCTGCCAGATCGCCACCCTGGGCCACGGTCCGGTGTAACCCGGGTACGCGGCCCGGACCTTGTCGCCCCACTGGGCCGGGGTGAGCCCCTGGTCGGAGTTCTGGCAGCCGGAGGCGGCGGCCTGGCTGGCGGCGCAGTGGGCGGGCAGCCCCGAGTCGATCGCCCCGCCGGCGAACACGTCGGGGTAGTCGGCCAGCAGGTCGGCGGCCATCCCGCCGCCGGCCGAGAGCCCGGTGACGAACACCCGGCGGGCGTCCGAGCCGTACAGGGACTCGGCCTTGGCGACCATCTCGACCACCGACCTGGCCTCGCCGACGCCCCGGGCGGCCTTGCCCGCGT
Organism: Kitasatospora sp. NPDC057512; assembly: GCF_042802135.1. Taxonomy (NCBI): domain Bacteria; kingdom Bacillati; phylum Actinomycetota; class Actinomycetes; order Kitasatosporales; family Streptomycetaceae; genus Kitasatospora; species Kitasatospora sp. NPDC057512. The sequence goes on along the minus strand of NZ_JBHVET010000051.1, from coordinate 5,944 downwards.
CGAACCAACTGAAGCAGGAGAGACTGTTGTTGACGCTGCTGGTCTGCGGGAACACCACCGCGAAGCCGTACTGGTCGGCGAACTTGGTCCAGCCGGAGTTGCGGTAGTAGTCGGTGGCGCTCTGGACGCACCCGTGCAGCGCGACCACCAGAGGAGCGCCGCCGGGCAGCCCGGCGGGGGTGTAGGTGTACATCGCGAGGTTGCCCGGGTTGGTGCCGAACCCGGTGACCTGCTGGAAGCTTCCGCTCGCGGCCACAGCAGCGGAGGGCGCGGTGGAAACCGTGGCGGTGGCCGTGGCCGTGGCGGCCGTGCTGGGGGCGGCCGCGGCAGTGCCGGGTGCGGCGGTGCCGACCGCGAGGACGGCGGCGGTGAACAGTGCCGCGGCGGTGGGGCGCAGTGGCATGGGGGCTCCTGGGTGGGGGAGGAGTGGGGGCCGATCCCGTGCAGCGTGGCGCGCCACGAGCCCCGGTGCCATGTGACGGTCATCCGGGGTCCGCCGCCCGGGCATGGCACGAGCCGCCATGGTCCATCGGCCCCGTACCCACCCCGTGCCGTAAGGCACTTGAGACGGACGGCCGGACCAGGCAGGTTGATCCCATGACCACAGATGAGATCGCCGCCGAAGGCCCGCAGTCCACGAACGGCCCGGAGCAGCGCACCCGGACCCACACCTGGACGCCCGGCCAGCCGATCGCCGAGTTCACCCACCTGACCGGAGAGGAGTTCCTGCTGGAGTGGATCGCCGGGCGGATCCCGGAGCCCTCGATCTGCAGCACGATGGGCTTCCACCTGACCGAGGTGAAGCCGGGCACGGCGGTGTTCCAGGGCGAACCCGGAGACCACCTCCACAATCCGATGAACACCGTGCACGGCGGCTACCTGGCCACCCTGCTCGACTCGGCACTCGGCTGCGCCGTGCTGAGCAGGCTGCCGGCCGGGGTGGGCTACACGACCACCCAGCTCAACGTCCACATGCTGCGTCCGGTCTTCGCCGACTCCGGGACGCTGCGCTGCGAGGGCGTGGTGCTGCACCTGGGCCGGACGATGGCGACGGCCGAGGCCAGGGTGGTGGGCGCGGAGAACGGCAAGCTCTACGCGCACGCCACCACCACCTGCGCGATCCTGGCTCCCCGCCCGGCGGCCTGACCACCTGGAGGCCTGACCGGGCGGGCGCCGTACCCGCACCGGAAACGGTCGGGCCCCGGCCGCAGTGGCGACTGGGGCCCGGACCTGGTACTCGGAGCACTCGGAGCAGTCAGTGTGCTCGGAGCAGCCAGACAGCCAGAGCGGCCAGAGCAGCAGGAGCCGCTCAGAGTGCCCCGAGCAGCCCGCAGAGGGCGATGAAGCCGCAGATGCCGAAGTTGACCAGCTTGTGCGACAGGAAGATCGCGGCGAACTCGCGGATGGTCGCGCTCGGCCAGTAGTAGCGGGCGGTGGGGGAGCCGAAGACGTGGCCGTTGACGCCGGTCTCGCGGGCGAGCAGGGCGGCCCGGAAGGCGTGGAAGTTGTTGGTGACCACGACGCAGCGGTAGTCGGGCTTGGCCTGCTCCATGATGGCCTTGCTGAACCGCAGGTTCTCCTCGGTGGTGCGCGAGCGGTCCTCGCGCTCGATGTGCTCGGCGGGGAACCCGTGTTCGACCAGGTAGTCGGCCATCGCGTGGGATTCCGGCAGCTTCTCGTCCGGCCCCTGGCCGCCGGAGGTGATGAGCACCGGCGGGTTGCCGCGGGCGGCCTGCTTCTCGTACACCTCGCGGCCCCGGTTCAGCCGGCTGGCGAGCAGCGGCGGGACGCGCTCGCCGCCGATCAGTCCGGAGCCGAGCACGACCACGAAGTCCACGTCCTGGCGGGGCCGGTGGCGGCCGTAGAGGAAGGCGTAGCCGATGAAGCAGGTGAAGAGGAAGGAGACGTAGCCGATCACCAGGAGCAGGGTGCCGACCACGATGCCCAGCCGGACCGAGCGGAGGGCGAGGGCCACGAACAGCATCAGGATGACGGCGACGATGCCCAGCCCGGCGAGCAGCGAGAGCAGGTTGGCGGGCCGCCTGCCCTCCTTGCGGACCATGGTCAGGCCGTTGGCGATGAGGAACCAGATCAGGGCCACCGTTCCGACGGTCGGCAGGAGGAAGATCGCCACCATCGCGATCTCCACCACCAGGGTGGGGGCTCTGCGCAGTTCGGCCAGCACGGCGAGGGAGAGCAGTGAGACGGCGATGCCGAGCAGGATGGCGTTGCTGAACTGGCGACGGTCGCGTAGTACCCCGAGTCCGAACAGGACGAAGAACAGGGCGGCTGGGGCATATGCGATCATACGCCGTATTCTATGGCTGCCGTAGGGCCGGGCCGTTGGTCGGAACGGCCCGGACCCGAGGGCCAGGGAGCGTTCAGGCGAAGCGTTCGATCGCGGCCAGGAGTGCCTCCCTCATCCGCGGACTCCCCGTGTGCCCGGATTCGTCGATGACCGTGAGCCTCGCGTCCGGCCAGGCCTTGGCCAGTTGCCAGGCGGTGGCGAGCGGCCCGCCGAGGTCCAGTCGGCCGTGGATCAGCTCGCCGGGGATTCCGGCCAGCCGCCCGGCGTCGCGCAGCAGTTGGCCGTCCGGCAGGAAGGCCTGGTGCGAGAAGTAGTGCGCGGTGATCCGGGTGAAGGCCATCAGCGCGTCGGAGGGGCGGTCGGTGTACGCGTTCGGCTTGCCCAGCGCCTCGTGCGAGATGACCGCGTCCTCCCAGGTGGCCCAGGCGTTGGCGGCGGCCCGGCGGACGGACTCGTCGGTGCTGTTGAGCAGCCGGCTGTAGGCGGCGAGCAGTTCGACGGTGTCCCCGTCCCGGTCGGCGGGCGGAAGGAAGTCCCGGAACTCCTCCCAGGGCCCGGGCAGGAAGCGGCCCACACCCCGGTAGAGCCAGTCGGTCTCCTCGGGGCGGGTCATGGTGACCCCGCAGATCACGATCGCGGAGACCCGTTCAGGGTGGGCCTGCGCGTACGCGAGGATCAGTGTGGAGCCCCACGAGCCGCCGTGCAGCAGCCACTTGTCGATGCCGAGGTGCTCGCGCAGCCGCTCCATGTCGGCGATCAGGTGCGCCGTGGTGTTGTGCTCCAGGCCGGTCGACGGGTCGGCGGCGTGCGGCCGGCTGAGCCCGCAGCCGCGCTGGTCGAACTGGACGAGGTGGTAGCGCTCCGGGTCGAAGTACCGCCGGGTGCCCGGGTTGTGGCCGGAGCCGGGTCCGCCGTGCACCACCACGGCAGGCCTGCCGGCCGGGTTGCCGGAGGCGTTCCAGTGGATCCGCTGCCCGTCGCCGACGTCCAACAGGCCTTGTGCGTAGGGCTCGTAGAGGGGGTACGGCTCGGGCATCGGTGACTCCTCCGTGGTCGTACGGGCGGGGACCGGTGAGCCTACCCCGTTGCCGGAAGCCGAGGTTTGGCCCGGAGGCGGCGTCGAGGGAGGCGTTGAAGGAGGCGTACCCGAGGCGGCAGCGCGGCCAGGGGAACGGTCTCAGCGCCGCTCCGGCGGCAGCAGGGCCGCGAGGCCGTCGAGGATCCGCTGGACGCCGAACTCGAAGCGGGCGTCCATGTTCGGCTCGGTGAGGTCGTCGGCGAGGTCGACCAGGTTGGGGAAGGTCTCGGCGGGCAGGGCGCGGAACAGGTCTCCGGCGGCGTCGGCGATGTCCCGGCGGTTGGTGCCGAGGACCTCGGAGGCCGAGATCGGCGACTGCTCCTGGAGCACGAAGCCCTGGACGAAGGCGCCCAGCAGGTAGCTGGCCATGGCGGCGTCGGCGTCGGAGAAGCCGGCCGCGCGGAGCCGGTCCAGCTGGTCCTCCATCAGTCCGAGCAGGTTGGGGCCGGGGGCGAGCCGGCCGGCGACGACCTTGGCCGCGTCCCGGGTGTCGAGCAGCAGGCGGCGGTAGCGCCAGCAGTACGCGTGGAACTGTTCGCGCCAGCCGCCCTCGCGCGGCGGGGACTCGGCGGAGCCCATCACCGCGTCGGTGAGCAGGTCGAGGAGTTCCTGCTTGTTGCGGACGTGCCAGTACAGCGAGGCCGCCTTGACGCCGACCTCGGCGGCGACCTTGCGCATGGACAGCCCGGCCAGGCCGTCCCGTTCCAGGACTCGCAGTGCGGCCTGGGCGAGGGCCTCCCTGGTCAGGGGGGGTGTCGCGTCGTCGGTCCAGGGTGTGTCGGTGTGGTTCTGCGGCATGGCTGTGCGGACGCCTCCGGTGGTGCGGTCGATTCCCGCTTGCAATCTAACACCGTTAGGTGCACTCTGTGGCTGTCGCGCCAGCCCCTAACAGTGTTAGGGGCTCCATGATCGGAAGGGAATCCATGGAGAAGTCGAGCGCCCGCCGCAAGCGGCTCGCGCTGCTCACGCTCTGTATCGCCATGTTCATGGCCATGCTGGACAACGTCGTCGTCAATGTCGCCCTGCCCCGCATCGGGCAGGAACTGGACGCCGGGATCAGCGGCCTCCAGTGGGTCGCGGAGGGCTACAGCCTGGTCTACGCCGCACTCGTCCTGACCGGTGGCGCGCTGGGCGACCGCCACGGCCGTACCCGGATGTTCGTGCTGGGGCTCGGCCTGTTCACGCTCGGCTCCGCCGTGGCCGCGCTCGCCGGGACGATCGGCGTGCTGGTCGCGGGCCGGATGGTCCAGGGGGTCGGGGCCGCGCTGCTCACCCCCGGCAGCCTGACCCTGCTGGGGCACGTGTTCACCGACGAGCGCGAGCGGGCCAAGGCGATCGGCGTGTGGTCCGGGGTGTCCGCGATCGGCCTCTCGATCGGTCCGGTGATCGGCGGCCCGCTGGTCGAACACTTCGGCTGGGCCGGCGTGTTCTGGATCAACGTGCCGATCGGCGTGGCCGGCGTCCTGCTCGCCGCGAAGGTCCTCCCGGAGATCCCGCCGCGTGCCCGGCGGATCGACTTCGGCGGGTTCGCGCTCTCGGCGGCGGGCCTCGGCCTGCTCGTCTACGCCTTGGTCGAGGGCCCCGCACGAGGCTGGACCGACCCCCGGGTGACGGGCTGCGGCGCTCTCGCCGCCGTCCTGCTGGCCGCCTTCCTGCTGATCGAACTGCGCCTGGCCGAGCCGATGCTGGAGCTGCGGCTGTTCCGGGACGGCGCGTTGAGCGGTGCGCTGCTCAGCGGGTTCATGGTGAGCTTCGGGATGTTCGGGGCGCTGTTCTTCCTGCCGCTGATGATGCAGGGTGTGCTCGGCTGGTCCCCGTCCGGCGCGGGGTACGCCGGGCTGGCGATGACCGCGATGCTGGTGGTCGCCGGTCCGCTGTCCGGCCGGTTCGCCGCCCGGTACGGCCCCCGGCCGCCGATGGTGCTCGGCCTCGCGCTGTGCGCGCTCGGTCTCGGCGGGCTGTCGCTGTACGGGGACCACGCCCGCTACCCGGAGTACCTGTGGACGCTGTTCACGATGGGCTTCGGCATGGGGCTGACCTTCACCCCGGTCTCGGTCGCGGTGCTCCAGCGGGTCGCCCCGGCGCAGACCGGGATGGCCTCGGCGACCGTCAACACCCTGCGCGAGCTCGGCGGCGTGCTCGGGATCGCGGTGCTCGGCGCCGTCCTGACCAACCGGATGACCGACGGACTGACCTCGGCCCTGCACCGGCTCGGCGTCCCGCCCGAGGCCGTCGGCCCGATCGCGGACGCGCCGACCAGTGCGGCCCACGGTGGTGGCGGCGCGGCCGGAGCGCTGCCCGAGCCGGTGCGCCAGGCGGTGGACGGCGCCTTCGTCGACGGCATCCACCTCGCGCTGCGCTGCGGCTCGGCCGCGCTCGCCGTCACCGCGGTCCTGGTCGCGGTCCTGGTCGGCCGGGCCCGCCCGCTCGCCCCGGCGGCCTCCGGAGAGCCGCAGCCGGAGGATCTGGCCGGGGCGGGCGTCGCCTGAGCCGCCGGGACCGGTGGCGTGCCGTCAGGAGCCGGCGGGGGCGCGAGGTCAGCGGATCCCTTCCACCGC